>NZ_JAATTW010000020.1:0-59780 GCF_013414205.1 Pseudoalteromonas sp. MIP2626 | reverse complement strand
TGTACTAATTACCCGTGAGGCTTAACCATACAACGCCAAACGCGTTTTATGTGACAGTTCAAGCAAGAAGTTAATATTGCTAAAGTAGATATTTACGCAAAGACTTAAAAAATATTATCAGATATTTTCCAAATTTTAGAGGTGACTCTTAGCGCGTAGCGTTAAGGTTGAGGCACCTTGCGCAAAGAAAATGGTAGCACTACGTGCTTGTCATTAATTCTTTGCACCATATTTGCTTGGTAACAATAGCGTTTTGGACCCACCTGACTCCATGCCGAACTCAGTAGTGAAACGAAACAGCGCCGATGATAGTGTAGCATTTGCTATGTGAAAGTAGGACATTGCCAGGCTCCAAATTTAGTCGAGAGACTTTAAATTGAATAAATTATAAAAATAAGAAAATTGAAACGAATTTTCTTGGTAACAATAGCGTTTTGGACCCACCTGACTCCATGCCGAACTCAGTAGTGAAACGAAACAGCGCCGATGATAGTGTAGCATTTGCTATGTGAAAGTAGGACATTGCCAGGCTCCAAATTTAGTCGAGAGACTTTAAATTGAATAAATTATAAAAATAAGAAAATTGAAACGAATTTTCTTGGTAACAATAGCGTTTTGGACCCACCTGACCCCATGCCGAACTCAGTAGTGAAACGAAACAGCGCCGATGATAGTGTAGCATTTGCTATGTGAAAGTAGGACATTGCCAGGATTTAAATTAAAGAAACCCGTTACAGCAATGTAACGGGTTTTTTGCTTTTTAGAATTTATAAAGTAAGCACAAGCTATTTAAAAAGTGAAAGCGTACTTAATGCTTGCATGCTAAAATTCTGCTTTATATAACCGTGTAATTGAGGTTTCTATTGCCTACTACTGATTATCAACAAGTATTGAATGACATAACCCAAGAGGTAGCTCCTTTATTATCACAAGGTAAAGTGGCCGATTATATTCCGGCGTTGGCAGAGGTTGATCCCGAGCAGTTTTCTATTGCTATTTACACCACCTCAGGCGAAACATTTTGCGCGGGTGATTGTACGCAACAATTCACTATTCAATCTGTATCAAAAGTAATGACATTAACGCTAGCATTACAACGTTATGGTGATGAACTATGGCATCGCGTGGGAAAAGAGCCATCAGGAACTGCATTTAATTCGCTTACTCAGTTGGAATTTGAAAAAGGCATACCTCGTAACCCATTTATTAATGCAGGTGCGATTGTAACCTGCGATGCTTTATATAGTCGCTTATCGGCTCCGATGCATACTATGCTTGAAACATTTCGGGCTTTATCGGGGAATAGGTGTATAGCAATAGATAAAAAAGTAGCAAACTCAGAATATGAGTTTAGGCATAGAAATGCGGCTATGGGGCATTTAATGAAGTCATTTGGTAACTTTGAAAACGAAGTAGATGACGTGCTTTGGGCTTACTTTAACTTTTGTGCAATTGAACTAAATTGTATTGAGCTGGCAAAAGCGTATAACTTTTTAGCTAATAATGGGATTGATAATACCTCAGGTAAACGGGTGTTACCGAGCCGTCAAACTAAGCAGCTTAACTCTTTACTCTTTACCAGTGGTTTATATGATGCAGCAGGTGATTTTGGTTATAGGGTAGGTATGCCGGGGAAATCTGGGGTGTCTGGTACGGTTTTAGCTGTATTGCCTAATAAATTTACGGTTGCGGTATGGTCACCAGGGTTAAACTCTTTTGGCAACTCGGTGGCGGGGATAGCAGCATTAGAGCTGCTATCTAAAAAACTCGATATTTCAATATTTTAAGGAGTTATAGCTCCTTAAAATATTATTTATCCCAGTAGACTAGTTCGAGGCAATCTTCGCGCTCTGGTAAACCACGAGATAAGCGAGGAGAGTGCTGCACTAATACTTCAAAGCTTGCTCTATTAGCGTATTTACTTATTTGTGACAATGACGAATAGGTAATTGCTTTTTGCTGGTGTTTTGCTGAGTTACTGACGTTTATTTTATGATAAACATTGGCAGATAAATCATGTAAAACAGCTGCTAATGCACAATCACCAGCACCATTGGTGTTTTTGATTGAATCAGGGCCACCCATAAATGGGGCTGTGTGGCTATAGGCTCTAATTGGATCATCGCAGTCAGCTTTGCGCATAGCACGTGAAAACTCATAACGATTAAAATCTGGGATTGCACCAGGTAATAATGTGTACTCAGTTTCGCGTTTTAATTGCTCGTCAACGTAACCTGCCATGAATAAGCCTTTTTCGCCAGCAGTACAAATTACCAAGTCGACCCAATCAAGCGCTTTATCAGCAGCTAGAAGGGGATCTTCAAAACCAGTAATTGCCAAGCCTTCCTCTTCGTTCATTGCAAGAATATCAACATGTTTTTCAACAAAGTTAGCCCACCAGCTTGGATCTTGTTCAATTAAGAATTTAGTTCCAAGTGTAAGTACCACTGGCACACCAGCATCATTAGCGTATTTAACCGCTTGTATAGTGGCTTCTGTCATGGTTTCTGCACCTTGAGTGCGCATTAAATAAGCACTGATCACCAACGCAGATGAATTTTCAATAAGGCTTTTATCGATTGATTCAGGGCGTAAGTGGTTCATTAACCCTGCACTGATAGCAAAGGTGCGCTCACCAGTTTCATCAATAAGTGTAAAGCAGCGACCAATTGGTCCATCTACTGGCTGTAAGTAATCTAAATCTACGCGGCTTGAGGTATTACATAAAAAGCGATAAGCATAACTGCCTATATTTATGTTTTCACTCATTACGCCCAATAGCACAGATCTGTCATCAGCAAGTACTGAATAGTTGTGCATAGTATTACCAACGGTTCCGCCAGCATACTCGTAGTCAACCATTTCATGTAACTTTAAACGCTCATATAAGGCGTTGGTGACGTCACTATCTATAACTTGTGACATGCCTCGTTGCAGCTTAAATTCATCAAGGAAAGCTTGATCGACCTTGGCTTCGATATCGACAACAATCTGATCGATTCCGGTAATATAGCTACGGTGTAATCTTTCTGTGGCGTTAAGTTGATTAGTTAGTGGATCTTTGGCTTCCACTGGAAAATAATGTTTATGCCTGCGACGTCCAGGAAATTTCATTTGCTACCCGTATTGTGAGCTAAATAAAAAAAGCGTGAGATTATAGCGCGAATCCCCCCTTAGGAGCCACGATAAACCGTTTTAATTTTGCAATAAATGCCGTAATTACGCACTTTAATTAGCTAACTTGATATAATCCATGCATAAAAAATAATTAAAGTAGCTTCAATGAACGAACGATTTGATGACAACTATTGGATGCAACAAGCGTTAACGTACGCAAAGCAAGCAGAACAACTAGATGAGATCCCTGTTGGTGCCATTCTTGTTAAAGACAATCAGCTTGTTGCTGCAGGGTATAACCGTTCTATTACTGATAATGACCCATCAGCTCATGCTGAAATGATAGCTGTACGTAAAGGCGGTAAAGCACTTAATAATTATCGTTTAATTGATTGCACGCTTTATGTGACCTTAGAGCCATGCTCTATGTGCGCGGGGTTATTAGTGCACAGTAGAATTAAGCGTTTAGTGTTTGGTGCTGCCGATGCTAAAACAGGATCTGCTGGCTCGATTATGAATTTGTTGCAAGAGCCTAAGCTAAATCATCAGGTGGAGGTATTAGGTGGTGTACTAGAGGGGCAGTGCGCTACTATTATATCTGACTTTTTTAAGCGCAGAAGAGCGCAAATTAAGGCAGCCAAAAAGGCTGCTCGTAATAGCAATGAACTTTAACTTGCTGCCATTAAAGCATCTAGCTCTGCCATTTTTTGCATTGCAAACATGCGGCGGCGCCAAATTATTTTTTTATGTAAATTACGCAGCATAACGCGGCGTCGAGTTGCTGTTGAGTTAATTGTTTTTCGTTTGAATCTTTGCGTGCGTTTACGTTTTAGCATGTTTTCTCCTAATGCAATAATGAGAAATGCACAAATTATATCCAAATTACTCAGATGTTTATCATTAATTAATGTGAATATATAATTAACACACATTATTGAACATTTGATGACAAGTAAACAGTTTTTTAATTACCCAGGGCGTATTTATTAGAGTAATGAATTAGTTGTTATTATTATCGTTTGTCAGTTTACTATTTTGCTTCAACCTCATCCCCAATTTTAGGGGCAACTACAGGTGCTTCTGGTTTTTCTTCTATTGCGTTATTTTCATCAAGCCAAACTAGGGCATCGTAATAACGGCGAATATTATCAACATAGCTCACCGCAACATCACCACGAGAATAGCCATAACGCGTTTTTCGGTAGTAACGTTTTTTAATTAGTAATGGTAAGCGCTTTTTAACATCGGCCCACTTATCAGGGCTTGCGCCTTGTTGTTTAGTAATAATTCGTGCGTCGTTTACATGTCCCCAGCCTACATTATACGCAGCAAGTGCGAGCCAGGTTCTGTCTGGTTGTGGAATACGATCAGGGATACGTTTAATTAGTTTACTTAAGTATTTTGCGCCACCGCGAATATTTTGCTCTGGCTCTAACCTATTAGTAACCCCAACTTGCTTAGCAGTATTACGGGTTAGCATCATAATTCCTCGCACCCCAGTTGGTGATTTTGCTCGCGGGTTCCACATAGATTCCTGATAGCTTAATGCTGCGAGTAAACGCCAATCAAGTGTTCCTGCATATTGTTCAAACCATGGTTGGTATTTAGGCAGTGTTTCTTTTATTGCTTCAATATAGGCAAGTGTATTTACGTAGTTAAATTGACGAACGTGACCAAAGTATTTTTCTTCAAGTACATAAAGTTGATTATTTTGTTTTGCTTCACCAAAAAAAGGGACTAATAAAGCATAAAGCGAATCGTCATTTGATTTACGCAGCATCCACGCGATCGGGTCGTTATGCGTAATTGAAAAACCAATACTTAAATTAGGGTGATAACGACGAAATAACGATAACGTATGGGTGTCGGCTAAAGTGTAATCTATTTCGCCATCAATAACGGCTTGTAGTAACTCTTCTTCGTCAAATTCTTCGGTTTCGCTCCAGTTAAGTTCTGGATTGCTTTTTTTTACTTTTTGTAAAGTAAGTGAGTGACTACTTTTAGCTATAACCATGAGATTACCAGTTAAATCATCATAGTCGCGTGGTCGCTCTATACCTTGTTTATACACTAGTTTTTGACTAATGGTTCGGTAGGTAGGGCCAAAACGATATTGTTGTGCACGTGTTTTATTATAGGTAAGGCCTGAGGCAATTAAATCAAGATCACCGCTTTGCAGGCGTGCAAACATGTCTGATAAATTAAAAAATGGGACTATTTCAAGCTCTACACCTAAATAGTCTGCAAAGGCCTGAGAAAGCTCGTATTCAAAGCCTTGCTCACCTTGTACTGCCTGATAATAGTTACTGGCACTGGCTAATGTACCCACTCTAATTTTGTTTTGCGCTTTTATTTGGGCAAGTTGAGTCGACTGCTCTTGTATATCGCATGCACACAACAGCATAACTAAAGTAATAATTATGATTAGTTTTTCTTTCAACATTGTTTGCCTCTTTAACGCCCTAATCCCCGTTATAACAAAACTTAGCCATTACGTCACTTAGCGTTTAGTTTTATTCGTTTCGAGTGGCTGTAAATAAAGAAAAAAAGTTAATTTTATGAAAAGCGAAATTATGAGTTAAATCTAAGTGCTACTTAGACTATAATGTTGCCCTAAAATATCGTTCAATCCCTAACCCCGGATGAAATTATCTATGTTGATCCTTCGTGGTGCACCAGCACTTTCAGAGTTCAGAGTTAATAAAATTTTAGCGCGTTGCCAACAATCGCAACTTCCTGTCACCAACGTATATGCTGAATATGCGCACTTTGCCGACTTAACATCGCCATTGAGTAGCGCTGAGCAAACCAAGCTTGAAAAACTATTAACCTACGGTCCAACTATTGCTGAGCATACCCCAGCAGGTAAACTTGTATTAGTAACACCTCGCCCTGGCACTATTTCGCCTTGGGCTTCTAAAGCAACCGACATAGCCCATAACTGTGGCTTAAAGCAGGTTCATCGTGTTGAACGCGGTATTGCTTATTATGTTGAAGGTGAGCTAAACGCAGAGCAACTTTTACAAGTAACGGCGTTATTACATGACCGTATGACCGAAGCAACCCATAGCCAGTTTGAGGATGCTGCGAAACTATTTCGCAGTGATGCACCGCGTCAAATGTCATCTGTAGACATTTTAAGTGGTGGGCGAGAAGCGCTTGCAATTGCTAACGTTGAACAAGGTTTTGCCCTTGCAGATGACGAAATAGATTACCTAGTAGAAAACTTTATAAAGTTAGGCCGTAATCCTAACGATATCGAATTGTTTATGTTTGCCCAAGCAAACTCAGAGCATTGTCGTCATAAAATATTTAATGCAGACTGGACAATCGATGGTGAAGAGCAGCCAAAGTCGCTGTTCAAGATGATTAAAAATACTTTTGAGAAAAACCCTGAAAATGTATTGTCGGCATATAAAGACAATGCCGCGGTAATGAAAGGCTCAAAAGCGGGGCGCTTCTTCCCCAATGCGCAAGGTGAATATGCGTATCATCAAGAAGACATCGAAATACTAATGAAAGTTGAAACACATAATCACCCAACCGCCATAGCGCCATTTTCAGGTGCTGCTACAGGCTCAGGTGGTGAAATACGTGATGAAGGTGCTACTGGCCGTGGTTCTAAACCTAAAGCTGGTTTAGTTGGATTTACTGTTTCTAACTTACGTATTCCTGGTTACGAGCAACCGTGGGAAAGTGATTTTGGTAAGCCAGGGCGTATTGTCACCGCTTTGGATATTATGACTGAAGGGCCGCTTGGCGGCGCTGCATTTAATAATGAGTTTGGCCGTCCTAATTTGTTAGGTTACTTTCGTACCTATGAAGAGCAAGTGACAAGCCATAATGGCCTTGAGGTACGTGGTTACCACAAACCAATTATGCTTGCCGGTGGTTTAGGTAATATTCGCACAGACCATGTACAAAAAGGTGAAATTCCTGTTGGTGCTAAGCTCATTGCTTTAGGTGGCCCAGCAATGAACATAGGCTTAGGCGGCGGTGCAGCATCAAGCATGGCGTCTGGGCAATCAAATGAAGATTTAGATTTTGCTTCAGTACAACGCGAAAACCCAGAAATGGAACGTCGTTGCCAAGAAGTTATCGACAAATGTTGGCAGCTAGGTGATGAAAACCCAATTGCGTTTATTCACGATGTGGGCGCCGGTGGTTTATCAAACGCATTTCCTGAACTAGTAAATGACGGTGGCCGTGGTGGTAAGTTTCAACTACGCGATATTCCAAATGATGAGCCAGGTATGGCACCACACGAAATTTGGTGTAACGAATCGCAAGAGCGTTATGTACTTGCCGTAGGTGTTGAAAATTTTGACCGTTTTGAAGCTATTTGTAAGCGCGAACGAGCACAGTACGCGGTAATAGGCGAAGCGACTGCTGAGCCACACCTAACGGTTGCCGATAGCCACTTTGATAATAACCCTGTTGATTTACCACTAGACGTATTATTAGGTAAAGCACCTAAAATGCATCGCGATGTAACCTCAAAGCAGGTTGTAGGTAAAGCACTTGATGTTACAAATATTAATGTAGCAGATGCGGCGCAGCGTTTATTGCGCTTACCAACCATTGCAGAAAAAACCTTCCTTATTACAATTGGCGATCGCTCGGTAACAGGCTTAGTAGCGCGCGACCAAATGGTTGGCCCTTGGCAAGTGCCTGTGGCTAACTGTGCTGTAACTGCTGCTACATACGACACTTACCATGGTGAAGCTATGTCGTTGGGCGAGCGCACTCCTGCAGCGCTATTAAATTACGCTGCATCGGCGCGTTTAGCTGTGGCAGAGTCGTTAACAAATATTGCCTGTGCAAATATTGGTAGCCTTGAAAATATTAAGCTTTCGGCTAACTGGATGGCAGCAGCGGGTCACCCTGGTGAAGATGCTGGTTTATATGAAGCAGTAAAAGCCATAGGTGAAGAACTTTGCCCAGCGCTTGGTTTAACAATTCCAGTAGGTAAAGATTCTATGTCGATGAAAACGACATGGAAAGATGAAGGTGATTCACAAGAGAGATCAGTAACATCACCGCTATCGTTAATTATCACTGCCTTTGGCCGTGTTGACGATGTACGTAAAACAGTGACACCGCAGCTACGTACCGACAAAGGCGAAACATCACTTATTTTAGTTGACTTAGGTGCGGGAAAAAACCGCATGGGCGCATCAAGCTTAGCGCAGGTTTATAAGCAATTAGGTGATATAACGCCTGATGTTGATAGCCCAGAGTTATTAAAAGGCTTTTATAACGCCATGCAAGTATTGGTAGCTGATAGTAAGTTACTTGCTTATCATGACCGTTCAGACGGTGGTTTATTTACCACAGTTGCCGAAATGGCATTTGCTGGCCACACAGGTGTAACTGTTGATATTAATGGCTTAACAGGCAACGACATTGAAGCGCTTTACAACGAAGAGCTTGGCGCTGTTATTCAAGTGGCTAATAGTGATTTAGATGCAGTTAATGCGGTACTTAAAGATCATGGTTTAGCGACAATTAGCCATATTATAGGTACGCTTAATAGCGACGATGCGATTGTATTTAACCGCGGTAAAAATACCGTACTGAGTAACACACGTACAGAGCTGCGTACTATGTGGGCAGAAACAACGTACCAAATGCAGGCGCGTCGCGATAACCCTGAGTGTGCTAAGCAAGAATTTGATGCTAAATTTGATGTTAAAGATCCTGGCTTAAACGTTAAGTTAAACTTTGACTTAAACGAAGATATAGCAGCACCGTATATTGCAACAGGCGCTAAACCACCAATGGCTATTTTACGTGAGCAAGGAGTTAACTCTCATCTAGAAATGGCTGCCGCATTTAATCGTGCTGGTTTTGCTGCCATTGATGTACACATGAGCGATATTCTAGAAGGGCGTTTATCGCTTGAGCAGTTTAAAGGCTTAGTGGCGTGTGGTGGGTTCTCTTACGGTGACGTATTAGGTGCAGGCGAAGGTTGGGCTAAGTCGATATTGTTTAACGACATGGCGCGTGAACAGTTCCAAAGCTTTTTCCACCGTGAAGATACCTTTAGTTTAGGTGTGTGTAACGGTTGCCAAATGTTATCTACTTTAAAAGAGTTGATCCCAGGTACTGAGCATTGGCCACGTTTTGTAACTAATAAGTCAGAGCGTTTTGAAGCACGTTTTAGCTTAGTAGAAATACAAGAAAATCCATCGGTATTCTTTAATGGTATGGCTGGTTCGCGTATGCCAATTGCAGTATCGCACGGTGAAGGTCATGCTGAATTTGCAAACGATAACGCAGTTAAAGCAGCATTAGACTCGGGTACTGTAGCGGTTAAGTTTGTAGATAACTACGGTAATCCTACAACGCAATACCCAGCAAATCCAAATGGCTCGCCAGAAGGGATTACAGGTATTACCTCTACCGATGGGCGTGCAACTGTAATGATGCCGCATCCTGAGCGCGTATTCCGTGCTGTTGCTAACTCTTGGCACCCAGATGAGTGGATCGAGGATAGCCCGTGGATGCGTATGTTCCGCAACGCGCGTAAAAATGTAGGTTAATAACCTTACTGCTCAATTTAGGTTCATTTAAGTTGAGTATAATAAAAGGCTGCCTTGTGCAGCCTTTTTTGTTTATGATTACCTAGAACCTAGAACCTAGAACCTAGAACCTAGAACCTAGCACTAATATTAAGGATAATATGTTTAAGCGTGTGAGTTTAATTATTAGCAGTTTATTACTAAGCATAATTTTGCTTGGTTATATATTTCGTTTGCCATTAGTCCAGTGGGCTATAACACCGCAATTAGAAAAAGCGGGTATTACACTCAGTTGCTTAAATTTTTCGGTTACAGCTCAATTAAATGTTCATGCCGACAAAGTATGCTTAACTTATCAAAATCAACAATTAGAGCTAATCGATATTACTGTAAATACAAAGCAAGTGATTGTTGAGCATGCAGTATTAAGTATAAATCCACTTCCCAAAAGTAATCAAAGTAGCTCCGCGGCAAAAAAGCTTGCTCTCGCGCTGCCAGAAAAACGTCCATTAATTGCTATAAAACAGCTGGTAATAAAGAGTAATGACTTTAACAAGCCACTAAAAATAAATTTAGCAGAGCCGATTTTAAATCAATTTAATATAACAGGCGATATAAACGCTAAAGCAATTTTAGCTAATAATAAACTAACAGGGCAGTTTTCTGTTGATGACTCTCTGTTAAAGCAGCTTATAAATACCGAAAATACAGCCGTTGCAGGTATTAGCTTTAGTACTCAGCAAGTATTTAGCTTTGATGGTATTGAACTGCAGTTAAATGGCGATGTAAACGCACAGTTTGAATATGCTATGGAGCAGTGCCGGCTTGAAGCATTGGCTAATGGTAGGTTAATTATTGGTTTTAATTTAAATAGTAAATTAGTTGAGCTAGATTCGAGTTTGTTAAACAATAAATTAAATTTAACGCCTACGTGTAGCTCACTCGTTCCGCCGAGTGATTATGCTGATTTTATAGCTGACCAAACCCCTTTAAATTGGCAGATTAAACTTCCTAAAGTGATTAGTATTACTAATAACCACCTTACTTTGCCAATGCTAAATATAATGAGTGAAGGAGATAATCAATTTGAAATAACTCTAATGGAGTCAGAGCTTAATTTTACCAACCTTTGGGCGGATTTTAAAAGCATGTTAGCGGTTAGTATAAGTACGCCAGACATTAACAACATTGAGCTTAATGCAGAATTTAAAAATAACACACTTAAAGGTAATTATACTGTTGCGCTTAATTCACTTCCCGATTTTATTGCCAGTACTAGTAGTAATAAAATTAGCGCTAATAAAGTTAACGCCTCAGGGCAATTTAATTTAATAAATATAGTCGATGGAAAACCAAGTGGTAATGCTACAAGTAGATTAACAGCCGCAAAGGTTGATTTTGCACAACTGAGTGTAGAGCAATACGAAGGTCGCTTAACGGCACAGCTAGATGATGCTTTAAACGCACAAATAACACTAAAAACCCTATTTAAAACGTTAAAATATAACGAATTTAAATTAACAGATATAAGTAATACCATAACTGCTAAAGCAAATTTAACTCATGGTGAATTATTTGCAGACCTTAGCGCTAATACTGTAATAAATAAATTTAATAGCCCTGTTATAAAACTCAATAATATAAAAGTTGCATCTACAGGATTGCAAAGTCGCGCCCTTAAAGCATCGCATCACGTATTTGTAAACGATATTGAATTAGCAGTAAACCATCATATATCGGCAGTGGAACATCCATTTGAAATAGTAGTACCCACACAAAATATAGTGCTATTAAATACCTTTATTCATCAGTTTGAGCCGTTAGCGCAGCTTACACAGGGAACGTTTAATGGCCGAATCAGCGGGGATGTAAATTTACAACACGCCTCGTTTGCAATGGAGTTAAACAACGCAAGTGCGCTTTATAACGATTACCTTGCTAGCGATTTAAGTAGCCAATTTGTAGGAGAGTATAATTCAGGGCAGCTTAATGTAAAACCCACTACCTTTAATTTAAATGAGCTAAGGGCTGGTGTTGTTATTAAAAACATTAAAGGTAACTGGCAGGTTAAAAACAATAATGCGCGTATGTTTGATATTGCGGGAGAGTTATTTGATGGTGAGTTTAGCCTTGATAAATACTCGCTTAATGACTTGCAGCAAGTTGCTAATGTTAACTTTAAAAACATTGATGCCAGTAAACTTATTACACTTGATGAGCAGTCGGGGATTACGCTTTCAGGGCGCTTTGCTGGCACTTTGCCAGTGCACTTTAATAGCACGGGGATTGAGGTAGTAAATGGCAGTTTAAGTAATCAAGGAACGGGTAAGTTAATGATTACGAATAACGCCGCATTTGATTCAGTTATGCAGCAGCAAGAGTTACAGCCTGTATTGGGGTTACTTAAAAATCTTGATATACAAAAGCTTAATAGCAGTGTGGCACTTAAAAGTGATGGTTGGTTAAAGCTTGGCGTAAATTTGCAAGGTTATAATAAGCAAGCAGAGCAGCAAGTTAATTTTAATTATAATCATGAAGAAAATATATTTACTTTATTACGCGCATTACGCTTAAGTGATGAAATTACACAAAAAGTTGAGCAACAATACTCACAAAAAGGAAACTAATGATGAAACAGTCGTTAAGCATAAAAGTACTTATTGTATTTGCAGCAATAAGTGCCCTTGGTGCGTGTACGCACCGAGTAGAGGTAGCTGCTAAAGAGCCTATTACAATTAATTTAAATGTGAAGGTTGATCACGAAATTCGTGTAAAAGTAGATAAAGAACTCGATAATTTATTTAGTGACGACAGTGAGTTATTTTAAGGAGCTAGGATATGAAAATTAACAAAAAATTAAGCATAATTACATTAGTTAGTGCTGTATGTATGTCTTTTTCGGCATGGGCTATTAGTTTAGATGATGCTAAAAACCAAGGTTTAGTAGGCGAAGATAGCTCAGGCTATTTGGGCTTAGTGGTACAAAATGCAGAAGCTAAAGCGGTCGTTGATACCATTAATGCTAAGCGTAAAGCACAGTATTTAAAATTAGCGCAAAAAAATAATTTGTCACTGGCGCAAGTAGAAGCTTTAGCTGCAGCAAAAACAATCGAAAAAACCCAAAGAGGTCACTTTGTTGAAGTAAATGGTAATTGGGTTAAAAAATAACGAGTTATTTACTGTTATATACTATTTACTGCTATATATAACCGATCGTTTAGGCGCTCGGTTTTTTACACCCTTCGAGTAACTGTTGCCAAAAATCGATACCCTTGCGCCTTGCTAAATTTATATTATGCTCAGGTATAGATTCGGGTTCGTTATAACTCTCAAGTGCTGCACTCATACTTGCTTCGCGAATTAAATGCAAAGTAGGAAAAGGGGAGCGATTAGTATAGTTTGCCGCATCGCTTGCATCGCTATCGGCAAATACATAATCGGGATGAAAATTAGCAATTTGATACTTACCTTCAAAACCTTGGGCTACTAACAGCGCGTTGGCTAAGTCAACCAAGTCTAAAAAGTCTTCAAAGTCGCTAAAGCCGTTATCAAACATAATAAGTGTGGTTTCGCGTGCAGCCTCTCGGTCAAGCTCAATACATTGTTCAAGCATGTCCATTACTGCATCGTCTATGCTGCTTGCAGGGCTTACAAAATAATGAATACAGTTATTTTCTACTTCTTTGCGGGCAAAGGGACAAAAGTTATATTTTACAATAACATTTGAAACCCATTCGCGGGTTTGAGTAATGGCTATGTTGGTCACGGTTTTGGCTCTAAATATTGATTAATAATGTTAAGTGTTTTTTGTATAGCACCTTGGTTATTGGCCACGCACTGCGCTGCTTTTTTACCTAAAGTTTGACATGCTTTGCTGTTTTGACTTAGTGCTATAAGTTGTTGTGTTAGCTCATCAGCATTATCAACCACAATAGCGCCTTTGAGTTTTATAAGCTCAGGGTAAATATGATCAAAGTTATAGGTATGCGCACCACTGATAACGCCCACTGAAAATGCAGCTGATTCAAGAGGATTATGGCCACCGCGACGAATTAAACTGCCGCCAATAAAACTCACATTAGCAGCGCCATATAAGTATTGCAGCTCGCCAAGTGTATCTGATAACAAGACGTTTTCGTTATTATAATTATTATTACTGCGGCGACTAAAACTCAGTGTACTTTGCGTTAGTAAATCTGCAACCTTATCAAACTGCTCAGGATGGCGCGGCGCTATTATGAGTAATGCATTGGGTTGTTTTTCTAATAGTTTTTGGTGGGCGTTAAGTACCTGCTCATGCTCGATAGGGTGAGTGGAGCCTGCAACCCATATAAAGCGCTGCTCTAAATTATAAAGCTGCTTGAGTGCAGTTACCTTAGTTAGTTGCTCTTGGGTGGGTGTAATATCAAATTTTATTGAACCTGTAACTTTGCTTTTATGTGGCTCAAGACCAAGCTCTATAAAGCGTTTGGCGTCAGTTTTATTATGGCTGGCCAATACAGTGATAGAGCGCATAATAATATGCGTTAGCTTAGCTACTTTTTGATAACCCTGTTGCGATTTTTCAGACAAGCGAGCGTTTAAAACAAGTACCGGAATATTTCTGTTGCGACTACTTGCCATAAGATTGGGCCACAGTTCGGTCTCTAAAATACACAGGGCTTGTGGCTTTACTCGTTTTAAAAATCGGGCGGTTGCAAATGGAAAGTCCATAGGTAAATAGCAGCACGCTACCGTGTTTTTAAACTGCGTAATGATTTGCTCACGACCAGTAGGGGTGTTGCACGTTATAAGTATATTTAATTTAGGGTGCGCTTTTTGTACTGCTTTGATCAGGGGGGTAGCGGCGAGTACCTCACCTACAGATGCACAATGCACTAGCAGCGGCTTATTGTTATTGGCAAATAAAGACTTGTCCACAAAACCAAAGCGCTGTTTAAAGTGCGCTCTATAACCTGGGTTTTTTTTACCGCGTAATACATATAAATAAAATACGATTAGTGGGCTAATAATCATTAATGCGAGTGAATAAAAAATGCGTGCCATACTAAGCTTTTATAAGGGTAAGTCGTCTTAGTTTAACGTGAAAATGATCAATTCTAAACACAGAAAAGATAAAATATGGTTTGTGTTCAGCTGCTACCCGATAAAATAATAATAACGCTATTCAAGTTAGCTCAAAATACCTGTTTCAGTAATATGTATATTGAGGTGATTTGGGTATAGATTTATGGAATAATGAAATTAATTTTTCCTGCCATTTCAATTCCTAGAGGAATTTACCATGTCAATTATCGATTCAGTAGCAACGAGTTACCTTGAGAGTTTAAATCGTCATTTAGCATTATTTGAAACGATGGAGGCTTATCATCAAGAGTCTATGCAATTGTTAGAAGTGTGCCATAGTGCATTACAAGCAGGCGGTAAGGTTGTTTGGCTTGGTAACGGTGGTAGTGCGGCCGATGCACAGCATTTAGCGGCAGAATTTGTAGTGCGTTATAAATTAGAGCGTGGTCCACTTGCATCTATGGCACTTACAACCGATACGTCAATTTTAACTGCGCACAGTAACGACTATCATTTTGACACTGTGTTTGAACGCCAAGTACAAGCCTTATGTAAACCAGAAGATTTAGTTATAGGGTTAACCACATCAGGTACAAGCGCCAATATTAATCTAGCGTTAGCAGCAGCGAATAAAATAGGGGCCTTTACCGTAGCATTAACGGGGCGTGATGGCGGTGAAGTTAAAAATATTGCCAAATTACCTATTATTATTAAAAACGATGAAACAGCGCGAATTCAAGAAGCACACATGTTTATTGGCCATTGGTTATGTGAAGCTATTGATATGGTAGTTGCGGAGCAGCAGTAATGGATTTATCGCTATTAAAAAACTTATCAGCCGCACGTATTTTGGTGGTTGGCGATGTAATGCTTGACCGTTATTGGTATGGTGATTCAGGGCGTATTTCCCCAGAAGCTCCGGTGCCGGTAGTTAAAGTAAGCAAATTAGAAGACAAAGCCGGTGGCGCAGCAAACGTGGCTAAAAATATAGCCCGATTAGATGGTAAAGTAGGCCTACTTGGCTTAATAGGCGAAGATGAAGGTGGACAGATACTAGAAGGCATTTTAGAAGGTGAAAAAATAAATTCACAGTTAGTAAGTGTATGCGACTTACCGACAATTTCTAAAATGCGAGTGATTAGCCGTCATCAACAAGTTGTACGGCTAGATCTAGAAGAGACGTTTACAGAGCAACACAGCCAGCTGTTATTAAACCGTTTAGAGCTAGTACTTGATGAGTACGATTTTATAGTGTTTTCTGATTACAATAAAGGTTCATTGAGCCTGATTGAAAACATGATAAGCCTAGCTAAAAAAGCAGGGAAAACGGTACTCGTTGATCCTAAGTCGTCCGATTTACATTTATATAGAGGTGCAGACTACATTACACCAAATTTAAATGAGTTTAAATTAGCGGGTGGGCAAACAGACTCAGAAGAGGGCTTGGCAACAAGTGCGCGTAAGCTCATAAGTGACGCAGGCATAAAAGCAATGTTGCTAACGCGTTCAGAGCAAGGAATGTCGTTAATTAGTGCGACTGAAAAATATGATTTTGCCGCGCAAGAGCTTGAAGTCAGTGATGTAACCGGCGCAGGCGATACAGTTATAGCAACTCTAGCCGTGATGCTAGGGGCGGGAATGACACCTAAAAATGCGGTGGAAATTGCTAACTTAGCAGCGGGCATTGCGGTGAGTAAATTAGGTGCGGCCACAGTGTCGCCAGAAGAACTTAGTCGTAAGCTGGGTCAATATTTACATGCCACTGGTGAGCATTATCAAACTCCGTTTGACGATGTGCTGCAGCATATAGAGTTTGCAAAACAAAATGGCGAAACAATTGTATTTACCAATGGCTGCTTTGATATCTTGCACGCTGGGCACGTACGCTATTTAGCACAAGCAAAAGCGCGTGGCGATAGATTAGTGGTGGGGCTAAATAACGATGAGTCTATATCACGATTAAAAGGCGCTGATAGGCCAATTAATCCGTTGGATGAAAGAGCTATGGTATTAAGTGCGCTTTCTTCTGTTGATTGGGTTATTCCATTTGGCAGTGCAGATGAAAATGATACACCCGCTAAATTAATCGAGCAAATTAGCCCGGATATCTTAGTTAAAGGCGGCGACTACACGGTTGAACAAATAGCCGGTGCTGAGCATGTGCTACTTCACGGCGGAAAAGTTGAGGTGCTTGAGTTTTTAGATGGTTGCTCAACTTCAAAAGTGATTAGTAAGATTAAGCAGTAATTACGACGGTTATTAATGAATTAAAAAAGGGATGAAAACAGTGTTTTCATCCCTTTTTATTTGCACTTATTATCCTAGTTTAGGATAGCCAAAAATCCCGAATTTAAAAGTTATATTCATATTTAGCAAATGCAGATGTGTCGTTTTCTGCTGCATCGTTATTTGATGCAAAAGCGCCTAGCGTTAAGCGCCCACCCATAGCAAGTTGCCTGTAACGTATTTCAAGCTGTTTACTGTTATAAGCTGTTTTAGTAATGGTATTGCCTAAATCAGGGTTATTAGGGTAACGATCGCGGTTATCATTGTTGTAATCAACATCGCGTAATTTAACTTGCCAATCATCTCCATTTGAAAGCTGGCCTAGCACAGTTAGTACTAGTGATTGCGCGTCATTATCAAATGTTGAACCTATGGTACGGCCATGGTAGCGGTAACCAGATTTGTAATCTGAATGCTCGTAATAGCAGTTTTCACTGCTTGATTCAGCAGAGCATGTTACGCCCGTATCTATGTACTCTACATTTACTAATACGTTTTGATCATAAATACGATGAGTAGTTTGTACACCAAATAAATAGGCTCTGTCGACAGGTTTAAACTTTGAGCTGGCATCTTCACCAATGGTACTTGCATAAATTGCGTACGGTTGGCTAAATAAAGTGTCAGACCAGCGAATATCTATACCCGCAAGTTGATTACCAATCTTAGATTTTAATTCATCATCACAAGTAGTAGTGCCATCTATACAAGCTGCTTCACCTGTCACTATATCAATAAAGTCACTCGCTGAACTAGGTTGGCCATCGCCAGCCCATTGCGCTGACCAGCTCAGTGCAATTTCTAATTGCTGTAATGGCCTGAAATTAACGCGAGTACTCCACAGTAAAGCATCAGGAATTACACGAGTAGATTCTAACTGAGCCATTTGCGCGGTAAATCCCCATTGGCCTAACCAGCTTAGCCAAGGGGTTTCAAAGGCAGTGCTTTGCTCTCGAGTCACGCTCATTGCAGGCAATGGTTTAGCGTTGCCCGACATTATTAAACTATTATCAACCCCCGGGCCCCAAAACTGCTCTATGGCACCGGCTCTAAAAATCCAGTTACCTAAACGGTAAGCTATATAACTGCCATCAAAGGAGGTGTCATTACAGTCAGTAAGTGCTTGCTCATCTAGCACTATATCGTCTGCAGTTTTCCCAGTAACAAAACACTTTTTGCCATCATTGCGATAATTAACCGCTACTTTAGCGGCAAAACTGTCGCCTAAATAGGCGTAGGCAGCAGATGCTTCTGACTCTTGGGTATTAGTTGCGCCAAAACTGGTGGCAACAATAGTATCTGAACTTGCAAAAGCAGACAGTTGTACACTATGAGAGCCCGTATTTTCAGACTTGTAACGATGTTTTACCCGTAATAAAGCATCTTGCAAGTTTGGCGATAACTGGCCTAGGGGAGTGTTATCTACTTCACTTATAAAGCTCTTCCACATTAGAGGGTAAGTGGTTACCGGGGCTAAAATAACGCCAGCATCGGCTAAAAGTTGAATATCAGCTCTTAACCCATAATCATCTGGTTTTACCCATGGCTCTGCGTTAACCGGCGCGCTCATTGCGCAAAAAAGTGAAGACAATATAAAAATTTTGTTTCGCAAAGTTCAGATCCTTGTGATTTAAATTACCTTAAGTTTAGCAATCAAAGCACTTTATTGCAGTAACTAAATGGGCGCAGTAAGGCTAAAAATAAGATAAAAAGGGTCGCTATCTATCGCTAAAACTATGTGATTGATATACTGAGTGCCAAATCGGAAATTGAGATTGTAATGAGCAAAAAACGACTTTTATTTATTCCTGTATCATCACCAGAGGGTATTGGTGAATATATGCGTTCACTTTTGCTAGCGCAAACGCTAGAAAATGAATGCTCAGGGGATATAAATATCCACTTTATTTTAAATAAACATACGGCTTATGCTAAAAGTTGCCCTTTTGAAACCACACTTTTAGAGAGGTCGGCAACCAAAGAAACTAAAGCAGTTTGTCAATTTATTGAGCAATATAAGCCTGATGTGGTGGTGTTTGATTGTGCTGGTCGTGCTGAGCATATGAAAGCGGCAAAAAAAGTGGGCGCAAAAGTTGTTTTCATCTCGCAACATGAGAAAAAACGAGCCAAAGGATTAAAGCTTAATCGTATTGGTTTAATTGACGTGCACTGGGTAATACAGCCAGATTACTGCATCGAGCCACTTACATGGCTAGAAAAGCTTAAATTAAATACCTTTGCTTTAGCATCTCCGCATAATGTAGGTCCCTATACTGCGTTTGCCTCTGAGCAACAAAAGCAGCAAGCATTAAACGACTATGATTTAACAAAAAATGAATATTTTATAGTGAATGCAGGCTCAGGCGGACACACTTTAAACGGTCAAAATTGTGCTGATATTTATTTTCAAGCTGCACTGGCCATCACTCAACGTACCTCGCTAAAGGGAGTTGTTGTTTTTGGGCCCAATTACACCAAGCCGTTACCGCAAACTGATGAATTAATTTGCATACCAAGTCAGCAGGGTAGTGAGTTTTTGGCATTGTTAAGTCAAGCTAAAGTAGCACTATTGAGTGCGGGCGATACATTATTACAAGCTATTGCGGTACAAACTCCCACAGTTGCTTGCGCTATATCAAAAGATCAAAGTAACCGTATTGCACGCTGCGTTACTACTGGTGTGGTAACAAAAGCCGAACTCGATATTTTAGACATAACCAATAAAGTAAATGAGATTATCACTGAACCTAATTATCAAAATATACTCAGTAACTACGCGTTATTTGCAAACGTGCATAGTTTTGATGTAATTAACCAAGGTGTAAAAGCATTATTATTTGGAAGTAAATAATGAATATAGTGATAGTAATTGATTCACTGGTTGGCGGTGGTGCTGAAAAAGTAATGCTTACTTTGGCTGAGCAAATAGCGACACTTAAACACAATGTGACTATTTTATCACTCGCTAATAGCGTTGAATACCATATCCCAAGTAACTTACAAGTTGAGAGCTTATTTACGGATAGAGCGTCGAAGGTTGACCGTTTTTGGCTACGCAAAGCAAGTGTCGCTAAACTAGAGTCGTGGTTTGAAAAAAAGAGAAGTGAAGTCGGGTACATTGACTTAGTACTGTCAAATTTAGATCGTAGTAATAACCTGCTTGCGCGTAGTAATGTAGAAAATGTCCATTTTGTTATGCATAACTCAGTAAATGCTGAGCTAACAAGGCAAAAAAAATTAGGGCCTCTTTCTTATTTATACCTTAAAAAAAGTAAACAAAACTTAAATGGTAAATCACTCATTTGTGTATCCAAAGGGGTTGAAAATGAAATTACCCAAGGTAACTTAATTACTCCAAGTGCGATCACTACAATTTATAACCCATTCGATTTAAAAAAAATCAATCAACAAGCCAGTGAGCTAAACACTAACATTCCTAATGTGCCTTACCTTATTCATGTTGGGCGATTAGCCAAGCAAAAACGTCACGATATTTTATTCGCAGCGTTTGCTAAGTTAGATAAAAAGTACAAACTAGTACTGTTATGTAACAAACCGACAAAGGTATTAAAACTTGCACAGCAATATGGAATTGCAGAGCAACTGATTGTGCCAGGGTTTGAGCAAAATCCGTATAATTGGATAAAACATGCCAAAGCGCTAGTATTAAGCTCAGATTTTGAAGGCTTGCCAACGGTATTAATAGAAGCACTTGCAGTCGGTACACCAGTGGTGAGCACTAACTGTACTTTTGGCCCCAGCGAAATACTAACAGGTGCGCTAAGTAAGTATTTAGTGCCAATACAGCAAAGTGAGCAGTTAGCACGTGTAATTGAACAAGTGCTGGCAGATAAGCCAAACGTTACAAATGCAGCTATTTTACAACAAGTAAACGCAGAGCAAGTGGCTGCCAAGTACTTAGCTTTAGCTAACTAGCAGCTAAAGTAAATTAGCGCTTAAGCTTTGTGTAACAAACATACAAGGCTTGCCAGTCGCTGGCTTGCCAGTTAAATACAGGGTTGCGGCCTTGTTCTTTTAAAAACGAGCGCTTTAGGCGTTCCATATTACTTTGTTGCCATTGTAAGGCAGGCGGTTTAATTTCGCCGCGATCAAAGTCAATAATATATACTTGGCCAGTGTCATTAAATAAAATATTATTAATGTTTAAATCTGCGTGGTATACGCCCTTACTGTGAAAGAGCGCAATGGTTGTGGCGATACTTGCTAATTCAGATTCAGTTAAAGCACGCTCAACGAGTATATCCAGTACACTTTTGGCACCTGTTACCGCCTCGGTAATAATATCACCGCGGTAAATTAACCCGCTTCGAGTCACTTTTGCAGCAATGGGAGTTGGTACATTTAAGCCAAGCTCAATTAACTGCGCCATTAAAGCAAACTCTTTATATACTCGCGTTTGCTCAAAGCCTAAATACAAGTATTGGTCACTGAGTAATTTACCGACCAAGCCACCGCGCCAATAATGTCTTAGCACAGCGGTTAGTTCATTATTTTTAAAAAACCACGCCATTGCGCGGCCTTTTTTAGCACCCACTATTTTATTTTGTTGCTGCCAGTAGTCGGCATTAAACCAGTTTAAATTAACCTGATTTTCATAACTAGGGTGGCTCAGCAGAGTATGCTTACCTTGGACGTGTTGTTTGAACATAGCTCACAGGTATTACTTAAATATGCGCCTATGTTAGCGCGTTTTAAAGCCGAGGATAAGTACTTGCAATAGCGCGATTATAATTTAAGATCGGGTTTTACTATTTAATGCCCAAGGAAACGCGTGACTTCAGTGCCTAACTACTCCTCTATTTGTATTTTACGACTCTCTGCTATTGGCGATGTATGCCATGCTGTGAGTGCAGTACAAGCGATTCAAAAAGCGCATCCTAATGCAAAAATCACTTGGGTTATTGGCAAAGTAGAAGCTATGTTATTGGCTAACTTACCCGGTGTTGAGCTGGTGGTGTTTGATAAAAAACAAGGCCGCGTAGCACTGAAAAATTTAAAGCAAACTTTTAAAGGGCAAAACTTTGATGTACTGCTTAATATGCAGGTGGCATTAAGGGCCGGATTTGTTGCACGTTGTATTCCTGCAAAAGTTAAAATAGGCTTTGATTGGGCGCGCTCAAAAGAGCTGCATAGCCTATTTATAAATAAACGCATTGCAGCGCAGCCACATGCGCACGTGTTAGAAGGGTTTAAAGGCTTTGCTAAAGCCATTGGCGTGAATGATTATCAGCCAAGTTGGGAAATGCCTTATACACAGCAAGATCAAAACACTGCCGATGAATTACTCACTGCAGAATACTTATCTAATAAGCTGTTTGTTATCTCTCCAGCAGCAAGTAAAGCACAGCGTAATTGGCTTCCCGAACGTTATGCCGCGCTTGCTGATTATGCCCATCAGCAGGGATTTAAAGTGGCCTTGACCGGCGGCCCTACCGAGCTGGAAATAAACCTTGCCAATAATATTATTAAACACAGCCAACACAGCATTTTAAACCTAGTTGGTAAAACTAAGCTTAAAGAATTGTTGTGCGTGTTAAAACGCGCCAGTGTAGTACTAGCCCCAGATACTGGCCCTGCCCATATGGCAGTAACGGTAGGCACTCCTGTTATTGGGCTATATGCCCATTCAAACCCAGCGCGTACAGGGCCGTATTTATACCAAAACTATGTGGTTGAGGTATATCATCAAAACTTGCTTAAACAAACGGGTAAAACAGCGCAGCAGCTGCCTTGGGGCACACGTATTAAAGGTGACGATTTAATGAGCCAAATTACCATTGATGCGGTAAAAGCTATGTTTGATCATGTTGTGCAAAAAGAGTCGTTATAATGAATCAATCACAAAAAAATAAAGCGCTATTTTTAGATAGAGATGGCGTAGTAAACGTTGATCATGGCTATGTGTATCAAAGTGAGCGGTTTGAATTTATCGAAGGAGTATTTAGCACGTGCAAGGCATTTTATGATGCCGGTTATAAAATTATTATTGTAACTAATCAGTCAGGTATTGGCCGTGGTTATTACACCGAGGCTGACTTTATAGCACTGACCAGCTGGATGAAAGCACAGTTTAGCGCACATCAGATATTGATAAGCGACGTTTATTTTTGCCCTCATCATCCTAAAAATGCATTGCCTGAGTATTTAAAACAGTGCGCTTGCAGAAAACCAGCCCCTGGTATGCTACTACAAGGTATTAGTGAGCATAATATCGATCCGCAGCAAAGTATTATGGTAGGCGATAAAAAAAGTGATATGCAAGCTGCAGAACAAGCTGGCATTGCCACGCGCGTATTGGTGCACTCTGGCCAGCAGTTTGATGACAGCGCCAAACAAACTGCAGATTTTATTTTCAATTCAATTAATGATTTACCAGCACTTTTATAAATTTAAATACGCCCCCCAATTCAGGCACTGTAAACTGGCAGGAATTGCTGCCAAATTTATAATTTGCGATGAACTGCAAACAGTGCATTTTATTCGTTAAACTTTTACAATACCCCACATAATAAACAGTAGCTTTGTTTTGCTGTTTAACCTGTTAAATCAAATGGAGACTAAAGATGAGAGCATCTGCTTTTTTTAGCCAGCTACAACAGCAAATTGAAGACGTAAAAACTGAAGGTTTGTATAAAAGCGAGCGTATTATTTTATCGCAGCAGCAAGCTCAAATTGAAGTTGCATCAGGCAAAGTAATTAACTTTTGTGCTAATAATTACCTAGGCTTAGCAAATAGCCCTGAGCTAATAAAAGCAGCGCAAGATGGCTTAGACGCACATGGTTTTGGTGTGGCCTCAGTACGCTTTATTTGTGGTACGCAAGATATTCACAAAACGTTAGAGAAAAAAATCAGTGAGTTTTTAGAAACTGAAGATACTATTTTATACTCATCGTGCTTTGATGCTAATACAGGTCTGTTTGAGACTATTTTAGGCGCAGAAGACGCGATTATTTCGGATTCACTTAATCATGCTTCAATTATCGATGGCGTACGTTTATGTAAAGCTAAGCGTTTTCGTTATGCTAATAACGATATGGCTGACCTTGAAAAGCAGCTTATTGCCGCGACCGAAGCAGGTGCTAAAACTAAGCTAATTGCTACAGATGGCGTGTTCTCTATGGATGGCGTTATTTGTGATTTAGCCACTGTGTGTGATTTAGCTGATAAATACGATGCATTAGTAATGGTTGACGACTCGCATGCTGTGGGCTTTGTTGGCGAAAATGGTAAAGGCACGCCAGAGTATTGTAACGTGCTTGATCGCGTAGATATTATTACCGGTACCTTAGGTAAAGCATTGGGCGGTGCATCAGGTGGTTATACATCAGGTAAAAAAGAAATTGTTGAGTGGTTGCGTCAACGTTCGCGTCCTTACTTATTTTCAAATTCATTAGCTCCGGCAATTGTGACTGCATCGATTAAAGTGCTTGAAATGCTAGAAAGTGGTGGCGAGCTTCGCGCTAAGCTTTGGTCAAACGCTAAATACTTCCGCGAGCAAATGGAAGCCGCTGGTTTTACCTGTGGTGGTAAAGATCATGCCATTATTCCAGTTATGCTAGGCGATGCTAAAGTTGCATCATTAATGGCTGATAAGTTATTAGTTGAAGGTATTTATGTAACCGGTTTTTCATTCCCTGTTGTACCTAAAGGTCAGGCACGTATTCGTACCCAAATCTCAGCTGCACATAGCATTGAACAACTTGATACCGCCATTGCTGCCTTTACCCGTATTGGTAAAGAAATGGGCGTTATTTAATTTTATTGTAAACCGCGCTATAGCCGCGGTTTTTTAGTTGAGTGTGAATTATGAAAGCATTATCTAAATTAAAAGCAGAACCGGGTATTTGGATGACAGATGCGCCAAAACCAGAAGTTGGCCATAACGACCTGCTAATTAAAATTCGTAAAACTGCAATTTGTGGCACCGACGTTCATATTTATAAGTGGGACGAGTGGGCGCAAAAAACTATTCCTACACCTATGGTTGTTGGCCATGAGTATGTTGGCGAAGTGGTTGATATGGGCCAAGAAGTACGTGGCTTTAAGGTTGGCGACCGAGTATCTGGCGAAGGCCATATTACGTGTGGCCATTGTCGTAACTGTCGTGCAGGGCGCGTACATTTATGTCGTAACACCACAGGTGTAGGCGTAAATCGCGAAGGTGCATTTGCTGAATACTTAGTTATACCAGCGTTTAATGCGTTTAAAATTCCTGATAATATTTCAGACGAATTAGCATCAATTTTTGACCCTTTTGGTAATGCCGTACATACCGCGCTGTCGTTTGATTTAGTCGGCGAAGATGTATTAATTACTGGTGCAGGCCCCATTGGTATTATGGCGGCAGCAGTGGCAAAGCACGTAGGTGCACGTCACGTAGTTATTAGCGATGTAAACGAATACCGCTTAGAGCTAGCACGCAAAATGGGTGCAACACGCGCTGTTAACGTAGCCAACGAAAAGCTTGAAGATGTAATAAAAGAGCTAGGTATGACTGAAGGCTTCGATATTGGCCTTGAAATGTCGGGTGTACCAAGTGCTTTTAATTCTATGCTAAATAATATGAACCATGGCGGTAAAGTTGCCATGCTAGGTATTCCACCATCAGATATGGCGGTAGACTGGAACCAAGTTATTTTTAAAGGCTTAGTGATCAAAGGTATTTATGGCCGTGAAATGTTCGAAACCTGGTATAAAATGGCAAGTCTTATTCAATCAGGTTTAGACTTAAACCCAATTATCACTCATCAATATTCAATAGACGACTTTCAAGCTGGTTTTGATATGATGATTTCAGGACAATCAGGCAAAGTGATACTAAACTGGGATTAATTTAGTTTAATACGGTTTTATAAATGGTATTAAAAGGGCGGCTTGAGTCGCCTTTTTTATTGATTTAATTATTTTTAAAAGAGATTTCAATGGCATTTAAACATATATCAATAGCACAAACTCTTGAATTATTAGATAAAGAAGACGTAGTAATTGCAGACATCCGCGATCCAAATTCATATCAAGCGGGGCATATTCCAGGTTCTGAAGCGCTTTCGAACGCTAACATTGCACACTTTATGATGGAAAAAGAGTTTGATCAGCCAATAATTATTGTTTGTTATCACGGTATGAGCTCGCAAGGCGCAGCAAGCTACTTAGTGGAGCAAGGTTTTGAAGATGTGTACAGTATGGATGGCGGTTTTACAGCATGGGAAGCGGCCTACAGCGAGAAAGTTGAACGATGATAGAGCTTGGCAGTTTAAATAATCCGCGTGCTGCACAAGGCTTTATAGACTATTTAAAAAGCCAAGACTTGCAAGGCGAGTTACGCTCAACAGATGGTAGCACAGTAATTATTAGCGTATTACCTGAGCACTTTCATCAAGTGCAACCGCTTTGGGCTGAGTTTACGCAAAATCCTAATCATGCCCGCTACCAGCAAGCATCTTGGGAAGTTGGAAGCACGCAATCACCGCTTAAGTATCAAGGGCAATCGCTGAATTTAGTGGCGCGATTTAAAGCGCTTAGCTGGCTTAATCAAACGGTTAGCATTTTAAGTATTGTTATTTATATTGCATTTTTATTGGGTGGATTTGAAACAATATATACCACGTTGCAGTTTAATCCTGCCGAGCCATTAACGTGGATTACCCCTGCTATAGTGCACTTTAGCGCCATGCATATTGTATTTAACTTAGTTTGGTGGGTGTCGCTTGGCGATAATATCGAAAAACAATGTGGCAAGCTCAGCTTAATCGGGCTGTTTGTGGTAAGCGCCTTAATCAGCAATTGGGCACAATATTTAATGGTTGGCCCTAACTTTGGTGGCCTAAGTGGCGTGGTATACGCGCTACTTGGCTTTTGCTGGATCCACAGCGCCTTAAACCCTAAACAACCTGCATTAGTAAGCACTGCAATTATTGGTTTTATGCTAATTTGGTTGGTACTCGGTTTTGCGGATGTGTTGTTTATAGGGATGGCTAATTGGGCGCATTTAGGCGGGTTAATTAGCGGTATGGCTTACGCCGTTACCACGTCTATATTAAAAACTAAAAGCCACAATTAATGATATAAATACTTGGTGAACAAGACTTCACGGATGATCTCTTGTCCCGTTTCTTCTTTTAATAAGCTTTTAAGTTTTGCTGCACTTTTTACTCTTATTTCTTCACGCCCACTGAGCGATTTTATTTTATCTTCAGGTTCTTTAGATAAAATTTCAACTAAGGCGTCGCGCAGCAATGGCGTATGGTGCTCTACGGTTGCAATATCTGATGCGTTATTAAGCATTAAATCGATAGTAATGCGCACATAGCCCATTTTTTTACTCGATGCGCCAATATAGTTGGTAATAATGTCTGGCTCAAAACCAAAGTAACCCACAGTCGAATCTGCTCGTGCGGTTAAGCTTACTAAACTTGCGATAAGTACAAAAAGGCCGGCGAATACTGTTTTTTTCATGTTAAATGCTGTTTTTTATAAACGTGTTGTAAATAGTCTATACCTTATAGTGCCTAATATACAGCGCAGAGCAACTATTAGTGGCAGTAAATCATACTTTTTCAAATGCTTTGGCAATGTTATTATTCAACTGATTTTTATTAAGTAGAGCAATTGTGATTACTTTCCCTGTTTCATTATCTGCCGATTGGCAATGTGCCTCACTGTTTAGTGATTTATCGAGTGCAGAGCAAGAGTGGTTATTTGAACCGCATTCATTAACAGCCAAATTAAAAAGTCGCTCACAGTGTTTTAGTGTAAAAGTACTTAGTGAGCAAGAGTTTGAGCTTAGTGCAGAGCAACAACAATTATTAGGCTGTACGCAAACTACTGCGCTTAACCGTGAGGTACTTTTACTTTGCGACAATAAACCGGTTGTATATGCGCAAAGCTGGTTGCCAGCAAGTGTTAACGCCGCAAATAATAAATTACATAATATGGGGGAGCGACCATTAGGCGATGTGATTTTTCAAGATCCACAATTAACCCGCACAGATATAGAAATTGCGCGCTTTAATACCCAGCATTCATTACAACAGCTTGTTGCACAATTAAAGTTACCATCGCAAAGTTTACTTGGCCGTCGCAGTCTATTTTCGCTTAAAGACTATAAATTTTTAGTGTGTGAAGTGTTTTTACCAGGAGCGTATTTGTACTCATGAAATTAGCGCGTTTAACCCCAAGCCATATTCCTTATTATATTGCGCTCATGCGTATAGATAAACCAATAGGTACTTTACTATTACTTTGGCCAACATATTGGGCGCTGTGGTTAGCAAATGCAGGAATGCCAAGTTTAACTAACTTTATAGTATTTACGCTGGGTGTTGTGATAATGCGCAGCGCCGGATGCGTTATTAATGATTTTGCCGACAGAAAAATAGATGGTTCGGTTAAACGTACAATGCAGCGGCCATTAGTTTCAGGACAGGTTAGTAGTGGTGAAGCGATTAGTTTGTTTATATTATTAATAACAGTCGCATTTTTACTGGTGTTAATGCTTAGTGTAAATACAATATTACTCTCTTTTGGTGCACTTGCTTTAGCGTTTTGTTACCCGTTTATGAAGCGTTATACACAATTACCGCAAGTGGTGTTAGGCGCAGCATTTGGTTGGGCTATTCCAATGGCTTTTATGGCGTCAACTAATGCACTTCCTATACAGGCTTGGCTGTTATTTATTGCTAATATTTGCTGGACGGTAGCCTACGACACTATGTATGCCATGGTCGACAGAGATGATGACTTAAAAATAGGGGTTAAATCTACCGCTATTTTATTTGGTAAATACGATCGTCACATTATAGGGTTACTTAATTTAGCCTTTATAGCGTTAATGCTCGCTATAGGAGCACTTAATAATATTGGGCTGAGTTATTGGCTTGGTCTTAGTGTTGCTATTGTATTGTTAGTTTACCAACAAGTGCTTATTCAACAACGCGCACGCACCGATTGTTTTAAGGCGTTTTTAAACAATCATTATGTAGGATTAGCCTTTTTTATCGGCTTATTGTTTTCCTACCCTGTCGCATTTTAATAACAGGGTAGAGTATTGTTAGCGGGGTGGATCAATAATGCCACTGATTGACGTGTTTTTTCTGAACCAACCAGCAATCGAGTAGCGTTCATCAACCGCAGGTAGCACTTCATGAACAAAGCGTTCGCTTTCAAATAATACTAAGGTGCCAGCTGTTGGCCTAATAGTAATTTCAATGTCTTTACTTTTAGGTTTATAAATAACTAACTCGCCGCCTTGCTGTGGCGTGTTTAAGTATAAAACGGTGGTAAAAACACGGTTAGAACGACCTTTAAAAGCATCAACATGCTTTTTATAAAAATCACCTAAAGTATATTTTGCGTAGTGGCATTCATAATCAAATAACCCCATAAAAAAACACCGGTTAAGTGTTGTTCTAATGCCTTCCATTGCCGTTTGATAATTTTTTTGGGCTTGCGAACTGCCATCAAACCAGTATGTTTTGTCTTTGCGAATAGTGCTATCAATTTGCTGATTATTTAAGCGGCCAATTCCAGCTAAGCTAAAGTGCGGGTTTATCCGGTAACAATCGGCCATTAAATCAGACATTAAGCCTTCATCAATGGCGTTTTCAACAATAGCGTAACCATAAGCTTCAATATGATCTAAATATATTTCTGAGGTAATAAAGTTGCCCATTGATACTAATTATTAAAATAAAGAGCAGCTAGTCTAGTGCAAAGCAACTTAATAGCCATCATTTATATGTTTAAAGGCACTTATTTTATTTATTAATTTACCGTCATAGCCATTTTTTTTATCAGTGATAACAGGTGCTCTATATGCTCACCCACTTCAATTTTTTGACTCGTTTGTACTATAAGTTGCTCACGGCTTAGGTCTTTATTGGTTTTTAACTGAATAAGATTACTATTTTCAGCAATAGCATTGGTGTGCTCAATGCCTGCTATTGCAAAATGATCTGACTTTTCAAGACCTGCCATTACTTGCTCTATGCTGCCAACTTTAATGCTAGATGATTTGTTTAATCCATCAATGGCTTCATTAAGCATAAGTTGTACGGGTTTAGATTGTGAAAAACAACCAAACATAGGGTAGTGATCTAGCTCTTGTTTGCTAATGTCGGCTTTATGCGCAAGAGGGTGGTTTTTAGAAACAAATAAAATTAGCTGATCAGGTAAGTGAATATCACTACCAATGCTATTAATGGCTTGCGAATAAACACTAATATCTATTTCGCCCTGTTGCAGTTTACGCGAAAGTTCTTGTTTATCTTGGAGTTGCATTTCAATTTTAATATGCGGATATTGATTTAAAAATTGCCCACACGAAATAGGTACAACACTACTTGCTTTGTTGGTGTAGCCAATAATTAGCTTTTTTTCAATAGTGCCATTAATAGATTGAAAAATACGCTGCTTAGTTAATGCCAACTCACTAAGCGTATTTTTAGCATAATCAAGAAAAAGTTCACCAGCATCGGTAAGGTGTACCGAGCGAGTAGAGCGTTTAACTAACTCGTAGCCTATTTCTTCTTCAAGAGTTTGAATGCTACGTGTAAGCGCCGACGTGCTTATTTTAGTTTGTTCTGCGGCTTGTCTGAAGTGGCGTAACATGCCAAGTGCTATGAATTGTTCCAGTTGTTCAAATCTCACTTTATAGTCCCTTTTTATAAGTAAGTCGCATATACGCGAACATAGTAATATTACTTATTAATCTATTAAAATTAATAAGTAATATTTAAATGCGATTGTAAATTTATAATAAATTTCAATCAGCATATCCCTCTTTTAGTATTAATTAAAGAGTGAAATTGTTAAATAGTATTATCCTTTAGGTTAATAACTAATAGTTTGTTATGTGTTTTAAGCTTTTATTATGCAAGTAACCTATAAAGTAGCTTTGCCTTAAGGGTTAATAAACCACTGTGCAAAAATTATTATTTGAAACTATAAGCTTTTATTCAACAAAGTTACGACTAACCCGGTTGCTCAATGGTTTATTTTCAATGCTTTGCAGTTCTATTTCAATTGCATCGCAAGAAATATGAATTTCAAATAACGAGGTTAATAACGATAAACTTAAGCAAGTAAGACTAACGCCAAATAAAATAATTCCAGTAGTATTGAGCTCTATAAATAACGCAAACATGGAAAGTGTGCATAGTAAAAAAGATACAACTCCATATACCTGCATGGTTCTTATAAGTTTTATACGCTTTCTTAAATTGGTTATTTGCGCAACAACAACCGGGCGAATTGATTCACCTTCACGGGCGTTTAATCCTCTAATTAATTGCGCTATTACTAAAAATCGGTTTGTATAGGCAAGTAGTAACAATGAAATAGCCGGAAAAAGTAATCCTGGAGTTGTAAGTGTCATATTTATTCCTGCAAGCTGGCTAGTTTATGAATTAACACATTAATGAAAGGCATTGTAAACACAAATAAATGAGGTGAAAATTGCAAAATACTAATAGTGATAACTTAACCGCTGACCCTTTCACATGGATAACAATATATCGCGCTGAAAATAGTTTAGAAGCGAATATAATTAAAGGCTTAATCTTAAATGATGGCATAGAGTGTCAAATTAAAGGTGAAATGCTGCAAGGAGCTTTAGGAGAAATACCGTTTGATCAGGCTCAAGCCAGTGTGCAGGTTTATGCGATAAAAGAGCGCCATGCGCGACAAATATTGGTAAACTACCAGCAAGTAAAACAATCAGCTCCAGATTGGGTGTGTCCTAATTGTAATGAGCATAATGGATCAACATTTGAATTTTGTTGGTCATGCGAGACGTTAAAAAATGACAAAAGCAAATAACTTTCAGCGTATTAGAGAGCTAAACTACTTACAAAAAGCAGTGTTAGCCAGTGCCTTAATTGAACGTATGCTACCTAACTATGGCCTATTTAGTGAAGCAACAGGGTTTGGTGACGAAACCGTTTTACGCAGTGCTTTAAATGTTTGCTGGGAGAAAATACTGCTACCAAAAAGTAAGATTGATCTTGAAAAGCAAATCGAAAAAATAGAACCCAATGTGCCTGAGCTAGCTGACTTTGATATGTTTGGTACGTATCCGGCAATTGATGCCGCGACCGCATTATTAAGTCTTATGCATGGTTTAATGGCGCAAGATGAGCAAGAGCTCATAAATATAAGTAAAATATCGCAAGCAACGGTTGCCCGCTTTATTGAGTATCAAATGACTGTTGAAGGTGAAGTTGCCGATAACAAAGCAATACGCGAACACCCACTAATGCAATACGAAATGGATGTATTAGGTGAGCTAATTGATTTTGTAGAAGCTATGGGCCGTGTGACCTCTGATAATGTTAAAGAACTTAAAAAACATGTGCTTGCTGATGGGCAAACCAATATTGGTTTAACATTATAAAACGTAAATAATTTAGTTTAAAAAGCACCTAAATAGGTGGCAGGAGAAAAACAGTGCGAATTTTGGGCATTGAATCGTCATGCGATGAAACCGGTATTGCTATATACGATGACGAAAAAGGTTTATTGGCGCATCAATTATATAGCCAAGTAAAAGTACACGCAGACTATGGCGGTGTAGTGCCAGAGCTGGCATCACGGGATCATGTACGTAAAACGCTGCCCCTTATCGACGCTGCATTTGCACAAGCGGGTTGCGGACCTGAAGATTTAGATGGCGTTGCGTATACAGCAGGCCCAGGTTTAGTTGGCGCACTTTTAGTCGGTACCTCAATTGGTCGCTCTCTTGCTTATGGTTGGGATATTCCTGCTGTAGCAGTGCATCATATGGAAGGGCATTTATTGGCGCCCATGCTTGAGGAAAATGTTCCTGAGTTTCCGTTTATTGCTTTGCTAGTATCGGGCGGACACACCATGATGGTTAAAGTAGCCGGTATTGGCCAGTATGAAGTGCTGGGTGAGTCGGTTGATGATGCAGCAGGCGAAGCATTTGATAAAACAGCAAAATTACTAGGACTTGATTACCCCGGTGGCCCACGTTTAGCTAAAATGGCAGAGCAGGGGGTGGCTAAGCGATTTATATTTCCACGTCCGATGACAGACAAGCCTGGTCTAGATTTTAGTTTTAGCGGTTTAAAAACAGCAGCGTCTATCACTATTCGTGAAAACAATGATGACGAGCAAACTAAAGCCGATATAGCACATGCATTTCAAACCGCGGTTATCGATACCTTGGTAATAAAATGCAAACGTGCACTTAAGCAAACCGGTATTAAACGACTAGTAATTGCTGGCGGCGTAAGTGCTAATACGCAGTTACGTTTGCAGTTGGAGCGTGTAATGCAAGGCATGAAAGGGCAAGTGTATTATCCGCGTACCGAATTTTGTACCGACAATGGCGCTATGATTGCGTACGCAGGGATGCAAAGGTTAAAAGCAGGGCAATTTGCTACCCTTGATATGAAAACTAAACCGCGCTGGCCAATTGACAGCCTAGAAGCTATTTAATAGCAGTTAAATATCGCTTTTTTCATCAGTGGGTGCTTTTTTAGCGCCCACTTTTGGCTCGTTACCATTAAATAATCGTGCGATATTAGAGCGATGCCTAAAAATAATTAGTACCGTAATAAAGGTAACGGGGAGCGTATAAAGTGGCTTTATTAACCAAGTGTATAAAGGTGCAAGCGAAACCGCAACTAAGGCAGCAAGAGAAGAATAGCGTGTTATTGCTACCATAATAAACCAAGTACAAATTAATAAACCCGCCAAAGATAACCCTATAGGTAATAAAGAACCAAAAGCAGTTGCTACCGCTTTGCCCCCTTTAAAACCAAAAAATAATGGGAACATGTGCCCCAAACAGGCGGCCACAGCGACTAAACCAAGCGCAAGCGGCTCAAGATCTAAAAAGTAGGCCCCCCAAACGGGAATAGTGCCTTTTAAAACATCAAATATCAGTACTAAACAAGCGGGTAGTGCGCCCCCCAGCCGGTAAACATTAGTTGCCCCTGGATTATTAGAGCCATTACTACGCGGATCGGGGAGTTTAAATAACCGCGAGACGAGTATGGCCGACGAAATCGACCCAAGTAAATAGGCTAAAATAAACATTAAAGTGGCTAACACGTGCTTCCTTATTTTTTAATTGTACTTTTTCGGCTATTATTGACGTCAAAATTTATAAACTGCTTTAATTACTAACTAGTATAGCTACCTTGTTATTGTAGAAGTAATTTATATGTATTTAAACACTGATTAAAGTATATACAGTATTAATTTAATTGATACATTATGCAGTTAACTCAGTGGCTTGTTACTGTCATTAGGAGCATTAATGGACAAGGTATTTATATCGCAATTACACGTCGACACTATTATTGGAGTGTACGACTTTGAAAAAGAAAGTAAACAAAGCCTTTACTTTGACGTTGAAATGTTAAGTGATATTAAACCTGCAGCTGCAAACGATGATATTAACTTAGCACTCGATTATGCAAAAGTAAGTGAGCGGATCATTGAGCACAGTACGGCAAAACCGGTAGAGCTGCTCGAAACCTTAGTTGAGCAATTAGCGCATATAATTTTGACTGAGTTTAATACCCCACAAGTTACTATTCGAGTAAGTAAACCTGCAGCCGTTGCTCAGGCGCAAACTGTGGGTGTTGAAATTACGCGTACTAAGGCAAGCATTTAAATGGCGCAAATTTATATCAGTTTAGGGTCAAATATTAATAAGGCGCATTATATGCGCTGTGCGCTTATAGCGCTCAAGCCGCACTTTAACGACTTAGTGCATTCCTCAGTATTTGAAAGCGAAGCGGTTGGATTTGCTGGTAATAACTTTTATAACTCGGTGGTTGGTGCTACAACCGATATGCCATTAGCAGATGTATGTAGCTTACTAAAGCAAATTGAGCGCAATAATGGCCGTACTGCAAACGATAAAAAGTTTAGCCCGCGGACTCTCGATTTAGATTTACTATTTTATGATGATGTAATTTGCGACTCTCCCGCACAATTACCACGTGACGAAATTACAAAAAACGCCTTTGTATTACAGCCCCTAGCTGAAGTGGCCCCGCATTTTTATCACCCTGTTGCACAGCAAACCATTGCCGATCTTTGGCGCGAGTACAACAACCCTCAACAAAAACTATGGAAGGTGGAGTTTTCTAACCCATGAGTATTATTGAAATTATTGTTTTAGCTCTTATTCAGGGGTTTACTGAATTTTTGCCTATTTCTAGCTCTGCGCACTTAATTTTACCATCGCAAATATTAGGCTGGGAAGATCAAGGGTTAGCATTTGATGTTGCAGTACATGTAGGTACTTTAATTGCAGTAGTGATTTATTTTCGTAAAGAAGTAAGCAGCATACTTAGTGCGTGGTTTAAGTCGTTTGGTGCGCAAGGTAGCACAGATGACAGTAAATTAGGCTGGTGGATAATTTTAGGCACAATTCCGGCTGCTATTTTAGGTTTGCTTTTAAAAGACATGATTGAGCTTTATTTGCGTAGCGCATGGGTGATCGCGGTTACCACCATTATATTTGGTTTATTGCTTTGGTATGCGGATGCAAAAGGTAAGCAAATTAAAACGATTTATCAGCTAAATTGGAAAACCGCGCTTATTATAGGCCTAGCACAAGCCGTTGCGATGATCCCAGGTACGTCACGTTCTGGTATTACTATGACCGCGGGTTTAATGCTTGGCATGAATAAACAAAGCGCTGCACGCTTTTCGTTTTTACTGGCAATACCTATCATTTCTATGATGGGACTTTACTATACCGTTGAGCTTGCACTAGGGGATCATCTAGTTGACTGGAGCACCTTATTATTAGGTGTTGTGTTGTCATTTTTATCGGCTTATGTCTGTATTTATATGTTTTTAAAAGTAATAGAACGCATGGGAATGTTGCCATTTGTTATCTACCGATTATTGCTAGGGGTCGGGTTAATTGTATTTTTAACGCTGTAATTAATATTTTTTACTCGTTTAGTTTAAGCGTTTAAAAGCCTTCCTAGTGTGGAAGGCTTTTTTGTCAGTGATACTTTTAACGTTAGTGGCTTAATTATTAAGTTACTTAGGCGTTTTTGGCAACAGTGAAATGCGCATGCGCAATGGTAACGAAGCACGAATTTTGGCATTATAGCGCCATTAAACTTTGCTGTTGTGCAAAGTAAGCACACGATTAAAGGAAAGTAGATGCATATTCATATTTTAGGTATTTGTGGCACCTTTATGGGTGGAATAGCTGCGATTGCTAAATCGCTTGGCCATAAAGTAACTGGGTCTGATCAAAACGTTTATCCACCTATGAGCACGCAGCTTGAAGATCTCGGAATTGAGCTAACCCAAGGCTACGAGGTAACCCAATTAGAGGCAGCGCCAGACATGGTGGTTATTGGCAATGCTATGAGCCGAGGCAATCCATGTGTTGAATATGTACTTGATAAAGGTCTGCCTTATACATCTGGGCCTGAATGGCTAAAACATAACTTATTACAAAATTCATGGGTACTTGCTGTTGCTGGTACACATGGTAAAACCACCACAGCGAGTATGCTTGCATGGATTTTAGAGTATGCGGGTTTAAAACCGGGCTTTTTAATTGGCGGCATAGTACAAAATTTTGGCGTGTCGGCCAAAGTAGGCGAAACCCCCTTTTTTGTTATTGAAGCAGACGAATACGACACGGCATTTTTTGATAAGCGCAGTAAGTTTGTGCATTATTTACCGCGAACACTTATTTTAAATAATCTTGAGTTTGATCATGCCGATATTTTTGAGGATTTAAACGCGATTAAAAAACAATTTCATCATTTAATACGTACAGTACCACAAAGTGGCAAAGTTATTTGGCCAAAGGATGATCAAGCACTTAGTGATGTAATAACTCAAGGACTATGGAGCGAAAGTGAAACCTTGGGTATTGATTGGAATTATGAACTAATAAAAGCCGATGGCAGTGAGTTTAAAGTGTTTTTAAATAATGAAAAACAAGGCACCGTTAATTGGCAGGCAATGGGTGAGCACAACGTTAAAAATGCTATTATGGCAATCGCAGCTGCGCGCCATGTGGGCATTGCCGTTGAGCATAGTATAGCGGCACTTGGCGAGTTTATTAGCCCTAAACGACGCATGGAGCTCAAAGCCGATATTAATAATATAAAAGTGTATGACGATTTTGCACATCATCCAACGGCTATTCAAACCACATTAGCAGGGCTGCGCGCTAAAGTAGGCAGTGATAAAATAATTGCTATTTTAGAGCCGCGATCAAACACCATGAAAATGGGCGTGCATCAACATACATTGCTTGCCTCGTTGAGTGATGCTGATGAGGTACTGCTTTTTGAGCCAGAAAACCTAAGCTGGTCGCTGAGCGAACAAGCGGCTACAGCCGGTATGCAGTGTTTTACCAGTACCCAGGTAATTATTGATACCGTACTTGATAATATAGCAGCTAATCAACATATTTTAATAATGAGCAATGGTAGTTTTAATGGCCTGCATCAGCAACTAGTCGATGCACTGGCTAATAAATACAGCGGAGAATAATTTGCAATTTAAAGACACAATTACCTTAGCATTTAGTGGCGCGTCGGGTGCGCCTTATGGCTTGAGATTATTAGAGGTATTAATAGAGCAGCAATTTCAGGTGTATGTGCTTATTTCAAGTGCAGCGCGAGTGGTATTTGATATTGAATCTGGTATTAAGCTCTCAGGTAATGAAACCAAAGCCAGTGAGCAATTAAGTGCGCTATATAACGCCAAGCCAGAACAGCTAAAAGTATATGGTAAAGACAACTGGTTTAGCCCGGTAGCCTCAGGATCAGCTGCCCCTAAAAAAATGATAGTGTGCCCTTGTAGCGCGGGCACGGTTTCGGCTATTGCTGTAGGTGCATCTGACAACTTACTAGAGCGCGCTGCTGATGTGGTAATTAAAGAGCGTGGCCATCTTATTTTAGTGCCACGCGAAACACCATTTAATCAAATTCATCTGGAAAACATGCTTAAGCTTTCACGCTTAGGGGTCACCATTATGCCCGCGTCGCCGGGTTTTTATCATCAGCCACAAAGTATTGCCGATTTAGTTGATTTTATGGTGGCGCGAATTTTAGATCATTTAAACATTGAACATAACCTAACAAAGCGTTGGGGTTATGGTGAGGGCAAGTCATGAGTAAGCAACAAATTGCTTTAAATATAGCAGGCCTTACTAAGGTTTATACTAATGGGGTTGAAGCTGTAAAGGGTATTGATTTACAAGTGCGTGAGGGCGATTTTTTTGCCTTACTTGGCCCTAATGGAGCGGGTAAGTCGACCACAATTGGTGTTATTTCATCACTGGTAAATAAAACTAAAGGTAAGGTAGAGGTGTTTGGTTGCGACATAGACACCGACCTAGAGGCTGCTAAAGCGCATTTAGGCTTAGTGCCGCAAGAGTTTAATTTTAGCCAATTTGAAACCCTAACCCAAATATTAGTAACTCAAGCGGGTTATTATGGTGTACCACGCGGCGAAGCACATAAACGCGCCGAAAAATATTTAACCCAATTGGGGTTACTAGATAAAAAAGATAAACAAGCGCGTACGCTTTCAGGTGGTATGAAACGCCGTTTAATGATTGCTCGCGCACTTATGCATGAGCCTAAATTACTGATTTTAGATGAGCCAACGGCTGGTGTTGATATAGAGCTGCGTCGTTCAATGTGGGATTTTTTACGCCAAATTAATGAGCAGGGCGTCACCATTATTTTAACCACTCATTACTTAGAAGAAGCAGAGTTATTGTGTAAAAACATAGCCATAATAGACAATGGCTTGATTGTTGAAAACACCACAATTAAAGCACTGTTATCTAAGCTTGATAAAGAAACCTTTATTTTAGATTTAAAAACACCGGCTAAGCCAGTTACGCTTGAGGGTTATAAATTTACTATGGACGACGAGCATACTATTGAAGTTGAAGTGGCTAAATCGCAAGGCTTAAACGCTGTATTTAGTGCGCTAACTGAGCAAGGTAATACCGTATTGAGTATGCGTAACAAAGCAAATAGATTAGAAGAGTTATTTGTTGGATTATTAGAACAAGGTCGAGGCAAGTAAATGTTTAAATATGGCGTAGCCTTAAAAAGTATTTGGATTAAAGAGTGTATTCGTTTTTTACGTATTTGGGTGCAAACCTTAGTACCTCCAGCAATTACCATGAGTTTATATTTTGTTATTTTTGGTAACTTAATAGGCTCACGTATTGGTGATATGGGCGGCTTTAGTTATATGGAGTTTATAGTACCTGGGCTGATAATGATGTCGGTTATTACTAACTCTTATTCTAATGTAGCCTCAAGTTTTTACTCGACTAAATTTCAAAAAAGTATTGAAGAGCTACTTGTAGCCCCAGTGCCAAACTATATTATTGTGCTTGGCTATATGGGCGGTGGTATGACGCGCGGAATAATGGTGGGCTTTATTGTTACCTGCGTATCGTTATTGTTTGTTGATATTCAAATTCATAATATTTTTATCATTATGGCTACCGTTATTTTAACCTCTGCAGTATTTGCACTCGGTGGCTTAATAAATGCTATATATGCAAATAGCTTTGACGATATTAGTATTATTCCTACCTTTATTTTAACGCCGCTAACTTATTTAGGTGGGGTGTTTTATTCAATTACCTTACTGCCAGAGTTTTGGCAAAACGTATCACAAGTAAATCCTATTATTTATATGGTTAACGCGTTTAGGTATGGGTTTTTAGGCGTGTCGGATGTTGATTTAAGCTTGGCACTTGGTGTTATTTTAGTATTTATTATCGCGTTATTTACCTTAGCGCTGACATTAATTAAAAAAGGTGTGGGGCTAAGACACTAATGACTGATGCAAATTCGCGTAGTATTGTATCTAATCAAGCGGGTATTCACGAAAAGCTGGATGACATAGTTAGCAAGCATTTAAACGCAGAGTTTAAAAAGCCAATAGCAGCGCATACACAAACAGCGTTTGATGAGGTGAATGCTAAAGTACAGGCGTTTAATGGCCCACTTATTTTAGATTCGTGTTGTGGTGTAGGAGAAAGTACCGCTAATTTAGCTAAGCGCCATCCCGATGCGCTGGTAATTGGTATTGATAAATCGTCGCACCGGTTAGATAAGCACGATGTAGAGTATAAACAAACCGACAGTGGGCAATATATTTTGGTGCAAGCAGATTTAAACGACTTTTGGCGTTTAGCCGTGGCTGCAAACTGGCAACCTAGTCACCATTATTTGCTTTACCCCAATCCGTGGCCTAAATCTAAACATATTCGTAGGCGTTGGCACGGCGCGGCTATTTTTCCGTTTATTGTAAAGTTAGGCGGTAAATTAGAGGTTCGCAGTAACTGGGATATTTACGTTAAAGAGTTTGCCAGAGCACTTGAACTAACCGGTAATGCTTGTCAGGTTTCTGCTTATGGGGCAGATGAAGCAATCACCCCATTTGAGCGGAAATACTGGGCCAGTGGCCAACAAAGCCACCGCTTAGTTATTAATTTAACTCAGGGTTGATTAACTTTACTACTCAAATAATGGATTAACATGTGGCGCTGGGTGGGCAATGTAACTACCCTGCATTAGCGTCACATTTACTTTTTTGAGTGCCGTAGCAATAGCTTTGTTTTCTACCATAGAAGCAATTAGTTGAATATTTTGCTGCTTTGCAAAATTGGCTGTGTAATCAACAAATAGCGCCGTGTTCTCATCATTAACTATTTGCTTTATTAGCATGCCATCTAACTTTATTACGTCAATTTCCAATTTTAAAATATTGAGTGTATTTGCAAAGTCATTGCCAAAACTGTTAATCATCACCTTGATCCCCTTACTTTTAACCATAGTTATAAATGCCCTTACGCTTGAATAATTGGCGATAACTTGTGGTTCAAATAAAACTAAAGTGATATTTGCAGGGTACGGATAGCGCTGTAACTCGTAAGCAATGTATTCATTTATGCTAGGGTCTAATATATCTTCAATAGTAATATTTAAACTCCAGCTAATTTGTGTTTTACGAAAGCGGCTAAGACACTGTGAAAATAATGTACGGGTTAATAAGCCATCCATACGCAAGCGTATTACGGTATTTGAAAATGCATCGGGTTTTAAAATTTCGCCCTGTGAAGTCACTATTCGTGGCGTGCACTCGTAGTGTAGTGTTTGTTTAGACTCTATATCAATAACAGCCTGAAAATAGGGCACAACGCGCTTTTGCTCAAACGCTTCACGTACTTCTTTTGCTATTTCTAAATTATATAAATACAGCGACTTTGAGTCATTTATAGCCTCAGAGTAATTAACAACACTAAGGTTACCTTGTTTTGCCTGTAAAGCCGCAATATGGGCATTTTTTAGCAGTAACGACTTGTTTCCTCGGGCAATACCTGCACATAACGTAATGTAAATAAAGGGATTGGTTAAAAATGGCGTATTAAAATTATATGATTGGATTAAATTACTTAGCTCTTCGTATGGGGTTTCTTTGGGGGTTAGTAACACCAGTTTATTGGTTGCTACACGATAAATACGGTAATTTACATTGCTGTGCTTTTTAAAGTGTATTAGTAATTTTTTCATTACTTTGTCACCCACTTTAGTACCGTAAAAGCGGTTTATATTTTCAATTTCGTTCACCCAAATTATGGCCATTTGCATATGGTGAACAGGGGTATTTAAAAAATATTTTTCAAGCGCAATATGATTAGCAAAACCACTACCAGAGTCTCTCATGGCAGCGCGTTTAGTCGCGTAGTTATACATAATCAGCAACAATATAATAATAACTAAAAAAAAGCCGCCTAAAACAGCCGATGTTGAGGCGCTTTGCGCTAACTTATTATTAATAGTTTTAAGGCTTATATCGGCAGCAGTTAAATATGTAATGCCATTTTTATCAATATGCGGGATAAAAATAGTTTTAAAGTCGCCCCATTGATCACTCGATATTTCAAAAACAGGCTCAGTAGATAAAAAGGCACCAATATTAGCTTTAGTTGCCTCTGGGTATAAATCTAAAAACTGGGTTACCTTGCCACTATTTTGATCCTCTTGGGTGTAGCTAGAGGCGCTAAAATGAACCTTGCCATTAATTAACACCATAGAATACACGTAAGCAATATCGAGTGCTTGTGCAAGCTCAGAAAGCTGCTTACTTTTACTTTCGTAAGTTGCAAAGCTAATAGTTTGGGTTTTATTTATTTTACTGTGATAGTCATCGCCCAAAATATATTTAACGCTGGTGGCTGCATTAATAAGACGATTATCGAGAGTGTTAATTACATCACTGCGAATGGTGCTATAAGTATAATAAACACAGATAATTAAACTGATTAAAAACAGCATAAAAGCGCTTATTAATCCATTTATTCTTAGTTTTCCTTGTAGCATATAATTCCCTTTTTATTGTTAAATTAATTATACGCAAAAAAAACAAATGCCCAATGACTTAATTGATTTTGAATTAAAAAGATAAAAAACAGCCAAAATTAGTATTATTTGTCATGTCATTTAGCGTTTTTATGGCTTTAAGCGAGACATTTTCTTAATATTGCAGTAAAGTTAGCGCAATTATTAAAAACCCTGTTACTAAAATAGCACCTTAATTTAGTGTGTATAATAGAGTAACAGGCGTTTTAGCCACACACTAGGTATTAAGATGGATCAAAAGCGTTTTGCCGTCGCCTCTAAAGAAAGCCTTAAGCGTATATTTACTGTACCTGAAGCGCCAGACTCAACTTTAAGCAAAATAGAGCTTGAAATATCGAGTAATTTAGCAGGTTTTTTAAACGAAAACATTGCGGCAATTGAAAAACCATTACACGAAATTGAAAAAGACTTTCAGTCGGCGATGATCCCAGAGGATCCAACGTTTGTATCTGCTTATGCGCAAGATATAATGGAGCAGCTGGTTGCACACTCTGTGCATACCGCAGCGCCTAGCTTTATTGGCCATATGACTTCAGCTTTACCTCATTTTTTACTACCACTGTCAAAGCTAATGGTAGGGCTAAATCAAAACCTAGTAAAAATAGAAACCTCTAAAGCTTTTACCCCACTTGAGCGCCAAGTGCTTGGAATGATGCACCATTTAGCGTACGGGCAGCAAGACGAGTTTTATGCTAAATGGATGCACAGTGCAAAAACATCATTAGGTGCATTTTGCTCAGGCGGTACTGTAGCCAATATTACGGCGTTATGGATTGCGCGAAATCGCTTATTAAAACCTGATGGCGATTTTAGGGGAATAGGCGCACAAGGCTTAATTGCCGGTATGCTGCATTACGGCTATAAAGGCTTAGCTATTTTAATTTCTGAGCGAGGCCATTATTCGTTAGGTAAAGCGGCTGATTTATTAGGAATTGGTCGTGAAAACTTAGTGGGTATTAAAACATGCGAAAACAATAAAGTTGATGTTAATGCCATGCGCGAAAAAGCCTTAGAGCTTGAAGCGCAAGGTATTAAAGTAATGGCCATTATTGGAGTAGCGGGTACCACAGAAACCGGTAATATCGATCCCCTTGAAGCGATGGCAGATTTAGCACAAGACATTAATTGCCACTTTCATGTTGACGCTGCATGGGGCGGGGCAACTTTGTTATCTAATACCCATCGCCATTTACTCAAAGGTGTTGAGCGCGCAGACTCAATTACCATTGATGCACACAAACAAATGTATGTTCCTATGGGAGCTGGGTTGGTGTTGTTTAAAGATCCAACCGCTACCGATGCAATTGAACATCATGCAGAGTATATTTTACGTAAAGGCTCAAAAGATTTAGGTAGCCATACACTTGAGGGAAGTCGCCCGGGTATGGCAATGTTAGTACATGCTTGCTTACGTGTAATTGGCCGTAAAGGCTACGAAATGCTAATCGATCGTAGTATTAAAAAAGCCCATTACTTTGCTAATTTAATTAAAGCAGATGAAGATTTTGAGCTGATCTCAGAGCCAGAGCTGTGCTTATTAACGTATCGTTATGTGCCTAAGCAAATAAAGCAGGCAATTGCAGATGCTGATCCACAAACACGGATTGATATTTTTGCCTCACTTAATCGCTTTACTGCAAGTATGCAAAAACGGCAACGTGAATCAGGGCGATCATTTGTATCACGTACGCGTTTAACGCCTACTCAATACGATAATCAGCCCACCGTGGTATTTAGGGTAGTACTTGCTAACCCACTTACATCAGGCGTTATTTTAAAAGAAATTTTAGCAGAACAAAAAGAGTTGGCTAAAACAGATCCGGTATTTAAAAAGTATTTAAGCAAGTATATGTAATTAAAATATTAGCTTAAATAAAAAAGACGCTATTTAGCGTCTTTTTTATTTTTATAATCGCAATTAAGAAAAGCTAAAACAACTCGCTTTAATTATATTAGTGATAATTTGCTGTGAAGGCTTAATTTTTTCCATTGCTAAAAATTCATCAGGTTGGTGCGCTTGGTTTATAGAGCCGGGGCCCATTACTATGGTTTCACAACCAAGCTGTTGAATAAATGGCGCTTCTGTACAGTAGTTTACTGCCACCGCTTTTTGCCCCGCTATTTTTTCGGCTAGTTTAACCAAAGCGCTATCGGTGCTACCAGTAAATGCAGGAATTGGTTCGTGTAAATCAATTACGCTTACGGCATTAGGGTATTGCTGGTTTATTTCGTGAGTTGTATCAAGTACTAACATTTGCAGTTCTTGTACGCTTAAGCCCGGTAATGGGCGCATATCTATATGCATTTCGCAGCAACCACAAATTCTGTTCGCGTTGTCGCCGCCATGAATATTACCAAAATTTAAGGTTGGATAGGGTATTTCAAAGTGTTCTATTGAATATTTATGCTTTAACTGTTCTTTTAAGATCAGTAGTTTTGTAATCACTTTGTGCATTACTTCGATGGCGTTAACACCACGTTCGGGATCTGAGCTATGGCCTGAGCGTCCGACTACTCTAATTGCGGTACTCATATGCCCTTTATGTGTAAATACTGGAGTCATATCAGTGGGTTCGCCAATTATACAGCGATCCGGTTTTAAATTTGGATGTTTACAAATTTGTTGAGCACCGGCCATTGTTGTTTCTTCATCGGCGGTGGCTAAGATCAAAATGGGCTGAGTTTGCTGCTTTTCATCAAGTTCACTAAGAGCTTGCAGTACAAAAGCAAAAAAGCCTTTCATATCAATACTGCCTAAGCCATATAGTTTATTGTTGTGCTCGGTCAATTTAAATGGATTATGATTCCAGCGGCTATCGTCAAATGGCACTGTATCGGTATGGCCAGCGAGCATTAATCCACCATCGCCTTTACCGCGTTTAGCTAATAAATTATAGCGACCTTTGCCGCCTTCTAATTCGATTATTTCACAGCTAAAGCCTAAGCTTTCACACCATTGTGCCAGTAATTCAATAACATTTTTATTACTCATACACAGGCTATCTTCAATGGCACTAATAGAAGGCGCTGCAATTAATTGTTGGTACATAGAAATAAATGAAGGCAAAGACATAAAAAATCCAAAATAAGTAATCAATTTAATTGCATAACAATATAAAAGTATTTATGATGAATATCAATTCACTTTTTAAGCATAAATATTTTAAAAGTAGCGCCATGAAAATAATACGACGATAATCAACATTCATTAATTAATTAAAGTCTTAATTAGCCCCAGAGCTAGTTTAAGCGAACAACATGGATAAGTAGTAACTAATTTTAAATAACGAGTAAACAATGAGTGTAGTGATTATTGGCGCAAGCGGTTATAGCGGCGCAGAACTAGCAAGTTTAGTTGCTAAGCACCCTAAACTAATTTTAACTGGCTGTTATGTATCGCAAGGTAGCTTAGATAAAAATAAATTGCTGAGTGATTTATACCCCGAACACTTAGGGCTACTCGATCAGCCTTTACTGCCTCTTAGTGAATCTGCTTTTAGCGATATTGAAAACAGCGCCGATTACGTGTGTTTATGTACCGATCATAAAGTAAGCGTAGATTTAGCGCCGCGTTTTTTAGCCATGGGTAAAAAGGTATTTGATTTATCTGGCGGGTATCGCCTTGCGAGCAATGACGACTACGTTACTTATTATGGCTTTGAGCACCAACATCCAGAGTTATTAAATCAAGCTGCTTATGGTTTAGCTGAGTGGAATAGCGATGCTATTGCCGCGGCGCAATTAGTAGCCGTAGCGGGTTGTTATCCTACGGCTGCGCTTAATGCACTTAAGCCTTTGCAGCAGGCCGATTTATTAACTGAGCAAACAATTATAATTAATGCGGTATCGGGTGTAACCGGCGCAGGGCGTAAAGCTAGTATTGGTACCCATTTTTGCGAAGTGTCGCTTGCCCCTTATGGTTTATTTAATCATCGTCATGGCCCTGAAATAGAGCAACACCTTGGTCACAATGTTTTATTTACCCCCCATTTAGGTAATTTCCCGCGTGGTATTTTAGAAACTATTTATGTGCAATTAAAGCCTAATGTCACCATTGAGCAAGTAACACAAGCGTACCAAGTACTTGCCGATGAGCCGTTAATTCGTTTACTGGGCGATAAAATCCCCTCAATTAAAGGCGTAGCTAAACAGCCATATGTAGATATTGGCTGGCAGCAACAAGGCACACAGTTAATTGTTATAGCTGCCATTGATAATTTATTAAAAGGCGCTGCAGGACAAGCTTTGCAGTGTATTAATTTATCAATGGGATTGGCGCATACCACAGGCTTAAAAGGATCGTTTTAAATGAGTAAAAAAACCTGGGTAATTAAACTTGGCGGCGCTGTACTTAATACAGAAAACGCGGCTAAAGCATTATTTTCAGTACTTAATGAGCAGCACAACGCGCAGTTTGTCATTGTGCATGGCGGAGGCGCGCTTGTAGACACTTGGCTTAAAGACGCTGGTTTTGCCAGTGCAAAGCATCAAGGTTTACGTATTAGCCCTAAAGAGCAAATGCCGTACATAGTGGGTGCGCTTGCAGGTTGTGCTAATAAACAATTAATGAGTGCGGCAATTAATGCTGGCCATAAACCAGTTGGTTTAAGTTTGTATGAAGCTGGTGTTACTGCCACGCAAAAACTAAAAGCATTATGTTTAGTGGGTAAATGTACCAGTAACGATGATTCGATTATTAACGATTTACTAAAAATTGGCCGTATGCCAATTGTCAGCTCAATTGGTTTTGACTTGCAAGGGCTTTGGTACAACGTTAATGCTGACGAAGCCGCCGCTGCAATTGCCAACAACTTAAACGCAGAACTAATATTTATGACCGATGTTGAAGCAGTGCTTGATGCAAATAAGCAGCCTTTACATCAACTAGATACAAAACACATTGATACTTTAATAAATGAAGGAGTGATTGTGGGCGGGATGGAGGTCAAAGTTAAGACCAGTCTTCACGCTGCCCAACACTTACGACGCGGTGTGTATATTTCCAGCTGGCAAAAGCCAGAAAACTTAACAGCTTTGCTGCAAGGCAAGCATGTCGGAACTAAAATTACACCATAGGTTTATTATGTTTGAGAATTTTTTAACGGGTTTAGAATTAGACCAACAAGGCGCACTTAACTTATTAAAGCTAGCGCAAGATATTAAAGCAAACCCTAAAAAATACAGCCAAGTATTGGCTGGTAAGTCAGTGGTTACTTTATTTGAAAAACAAAGCTTACGTACACGTTTATCGTTTGATATTGGTATAAATCGCTTAGGCGGCCATGCTGTGTATTTAGATCAACAAAATGGCGCGATGGGTGCACGTGAGTCAGTAAAAGATTTTGCTCTTAATATTTCTACCTGGGCAGATGGTATTGTAGCGCGCGTAAATCAGCACAGTACATTAACCACATTAGCGCAGTATTCATCGGTGCCAGTAGTTAATAGCTTGTGTGATTTATATCATCCTTGCCAAGCACTTGCTGATTTTTTAACACTACAAGAAGTGCATGGCGATGTGAGTCAATTAAAGTTAGCTTATTTAGGTGAGGGCAACAACGTAACGCATTCATTAATGTTGCTTGCTGCAACATTAGGTACAGACTTTGTTGCCGTTACGCCTAAAGGATGTTCTCCAGATTCACAAATTCTGAAAAAAGCGGAACAAATAGCAGCAATGAATGGTGCATCAGTAATGGTGAGCGACAGAGTAGAAGCTGCTGTTGGTGCAAACGCAGTATACGCCGACACTTGGGTATCAATGGGCGACACCACACCACTTGAGTTAGTAAAAGAAAAATACATGCCTTATCAATTAAATAAAGCATTATTAGAGCAAACCGGTGCAACAACAGTGTTACATTGCCAACCGGCACACCGTGAGTTCGAAATTACCTCTGAGGTAATGGACGGTCCAGCGTCAAAAATTATACAACAAGCCGAGAATCGTATGCATGCGCAAAACGCTCTGCTAGTTACATTATTAAATCCAAATTTTGTTAAGGAACACCTATGAGTTCATTTAAAAAAGTCGTTTTAGCCTATTCAGGTGGACTTGATACGTCGGCCATTGTGCCATGGTTAAAAGAGAATTACGGCTGTGAAGTTATTGCCTTTGTGGCCGATGTTGGCCAAGGTGCAGAGGAACTTGAAGGCGTAGAAGCTAAAGCTATCGCATCGGGTGCTTCTGAGTGTTATGTAGTTGACTTAAAAGACGAAATGGTAAGTGATTACATTTACCCTACGCTTAAAACAGGCTCAATTTACGAAGGTACTTATTTATTAGGTACGTCTATGGCGCGCCCAATTATTGCTAAAGCACAGGTAGAAATTGCGCGAAAAGTGGGTGCAGATGCACTTTCTCATGGTTGTACAGGTAAAGGTAACGACCAAGTACGTTTTGAATCGTGTTTTGCAGCGCTTGCGCCTGATTTACAAGTAATTGCGCCATGGCGTGAATGGGGTTTATCAAGCCGTGAGTCATTACTAGATTACTTAGCTGAGCGCGATATTCCATGCTCGGCATCGGCTACAAAAATTTATAGCCGTGATGCAAACGCATGGCATATTTCGCACGAAGGCGGCGAACTTGAAGATCCATGGTGCCAACCAAGTGAAAAAGTGTGGACCTGGACAAACTCTCCAGAGCAAGCGCCAGATAAAGCTGAACTAGTAACACTAAATGTAGTTGAAGGTGAAGTTGTTGCAGTAAATGGTGAGCAGCTTAAACCTTATGATTGTTTAGTTAAATTAAACGATATTGCATCGCCTCATGGTGTTGGTCGTGTTGATATTGTAGAAAACCGATTAGTGGGTATGAAATCGCGCGGTTGTTACGAAACCCCAGGTGGCACCGTAATGATGGCGGCACTGCAAGCCATTGACGAACTGGTGCTTGATAAAGCAAGCCGTAAGTGGAAAGAAGTACTAGGCGGCGAATTTGCACATTTAGTGTATGACGGTCGTTGGTTTACACCACTTAAAGACTCTATTTTAGCTGGTGCTGAAGCACTTTCTAAAGATGCAACAGGTGAAGTTGTGCTTAAGCTATATAAAGGCCAAGTTACAGCAGTGCAAAAGCAGTCGCCACACAGTTTATACAGCGAAGCGTTTGCTACCTTTGGTGAAGATGATGTGTACGACCAATCACACGCAGAGGGCTTTATTCGTTTATTCTCGCTTTCAAGCAGAATAAAAGCATTAGCTAAAAAGTAATTTTTACGCCCCTTGTTAAAAGGGGCAATATCGGGTTTGGAGAGATTTCATGGCATTATGGGGCGGGCGTTTTTCTACGGGTCCAGACGAGGCGTTTAAGCAATTTAACGACTCTCTTCCTTTCGATTATCAATTAGCAGAGCAAGATATAATAGGCTCTGTTGCATGGGCTGGTGCACTTGAGCAAGTTAATGTGTTATCAAGTGACGAGCACCAAGAGTTAGTTGCAGCATTGTACCAATTGCTTGAAGAAGTAAAAGCAGATCCACAAGCGGTAGCAACTTCAGGCGCAGAAGATATTCATTCTCATGTTGAAGCTGCGTTAATCGAAAAAGTAGGTGATTTAGCTAAAAAATTACATACAGGGCGCAGCCGTAATGACCAAGTAGCCACCGATTTTAGATTGTGGTGTCGCGACACTGCTGATCATATTTTAAAAGCCATTGCCCAGTTAAAGGGTGAGTTTGTTGCATTAGCAGAGCGTGAGCTTGGGACTATTTTACCAGGTTATACGCATTTACAACGTGCACAACCGGTATTGTTTAGTCACTGGTGTATGGCTTACGTAGAAATGCTAGAGCGTGATGAAAGCCGCCTGCAAGATGCTAAAGCGCGGATGAACTTTTGCCCACTGGGCAGTGGCGCATTAGCGGGTACGGCTTATCCAATTGATCGTCAAGCATTAGCACAGGGTTTAGGCTTTACAGGAGCGACTAAAAATAGCCTTGATGGCGTATCTGATCGTGATTTTGTAGTAGAGCTATTAAGTTGTGCGTCTATTTCGATGATTCACTTATCGCGTATGTCAGAAGATCTTATTTTTTATAACTCAGGCGAAGCCGGATTTATAGAGCTTGCGGATAATGTGACATCGGGCTCATCGTTAATGCCACAAAAAAAGAACCCTGATGCACTGGAACTAATTCGTGGTAAAACCGGACGTGTTTTTGGTGCGTTTAGTGCCATGATGATGACCCTAAAAGCATTGCCACTTGCTTATAATAAAGATATGCAAGAAGACAAAGAAGGCATATTTGATGCTATGCCAACGTGGCTTGCCTGTATTCATATGGCACAAGCGTGTATTAAAGGTATTAAAGTAAAAGGCGAGCGTACACTTGCAGCGGCAAAAGGTGGCCACGCAAATGCAACTGAGCTTGCCGACTACTTGGTAGCTAAGGGCGTACCTTTTAGAGAAGGACACCATATTGTAGGTGTGCTAGTACAATTGGCCATTAGTGAAGGTAAAACGCTGGAAGACTTATCGCTTGAGCAATACAAATCTGTAAGTGACGTATTTGCAGATGATGTTTATCCGGTACTAGAAATTGACGCCTGCATTAAAGCGCGTCAAGCACTTGGCGGAACATCAATTGAACAAGTAACCAGCGCTATTAAAGCTGCGAAAAAAAAACAGCAAATAACGGTTCGTGATGCTAATTTAGACGATGTTGAGTCGATTGCTAAACTGGTTCAGCACTGGGCTACGGTAGGCGAAAACCTACCACGTGCTAAAAGCGATATGGTGCACTCGATTAACGAATTTGCTGTAACCGAAATTAACGGCAAAGTATCTGGGTGTGCTTCACTGTACATTTACGACACAGGTTTAGCGGAAATACGTTCTTTGGGTATAGATCCACAAAGCGCAGTATCAGGACAAGGGCGGCAACTAGTTGAGCATTTATTAGCGAAAGCCAAAAAATTGGCGTTAAATAGAGTAATAGTGCTAACCCGAGTCCCAGATTTTTTTGAAAAACAGCGTTTTAGCTTTTGTACCAAAGAAAGCTTACCAGAAAAAGTAATGAAAGATTGTGAGCTTTGTTTACGTAAAGAAAACTGCGATGAAGTAGCAATGGAATATATTTTAAAGCTAAGTAATAAAGCGGAGATCCCGTGTAAATTCGTGGCTTAAACTCCCTAGATGTAAAAAACGTACGGGTTACCCTCGTGCGTTTTTTTATGGGTGAAAAACACTCATTTTAAGTATTAAAATAAAGTTTTATGGCTATTTAAAACTGTTAATTAAAAGTTGGCACAGTGGTTGCTTTTGTTACAAGTGTAAAATGCAGTAACAGCCTTGATGAGAAGGTCACTGTTAAATATAAGGTAAATATAATTACCCACTTTTAAAAGTGTAACACAAGATTACGCCAATAATACAAAAAACACTTACAAGGAATAATCACATGCAAGTTTCAGCTAACAGCCAACTACAAATGCAAGCATACAACAAAACGCAACAATTAAAGCCAGCAATGGAACAAACTGCTAGCCCTAAAACCCTGCAATCTGATACAGTAAGCTTCTCTCAAGAGGCGTTAGCAGCCGCTGGTGGCGCAGACCTTCAGCGTGGTGGGATTATACTTCCAGGTGGAAATCCTAAACCTAAATGATTCATAAAGGTATTCGATGTTTATAACTGAGTTTTTTGGTTTTTTTTCGCTCTCAGCCCTGGTTATGTGGGGGTTTTTGATGGCCTTTTTTTTTAACCTCTTTGTATATAGCTTAGAGGTTAAAAGAAATACTACCTTATTACTCAGTTCACTTATTATGGTTGTTTCTTATTCTTCATCAGATTACTTTCTTACTTGGTTGTCAATTTACAATATTACCTATTTAGATTGGGCTTTATACGATTTTGCTACTTTAATATCTCTTTGTTTAGCTTATAATTTTATAAAAATAGCGACCCCTTCTTTCTTGTATTTAGTATGTGGCCTTTTCATTAATATGGTTTTACTGTTGATAATGCATATTGATGTATTTATCAACAAAAATGATCATCCTTGGTTTTTTTGGGACATATATACATTTGGTGTTACAACTATTGATTTCCTCATGATCATATCTCTAATTGTTGATCGAGATTTCCTTGGCTTATACAAGCTAAAACACAAAATCTTGTCTTTATTCAAAAAATCTAAAATAAATTATACCCCTTAATTATATGTACGTAGACTTTATTCTAGCCGATTATATAAGTGCATTTATTCAATGGGGCTTTTTAATAGCTTTTTTGTATTGCTTGGCTTCAAGTATAAATAACACAAATAAGTCACTTTTATATATTGCAGGCATTATGCTTTTCTCGTACTCCATGAGTGAAGTACTTTATATATTAAGCAATGTATACCTCAATTTTACTCTTTATGATTTATTAACAATTACAGTATTATTAATTGTTTACATTAAAACCTCTTCAATAAAAAATTGCCCCGCTATTAATTATATTATAATCGGTTTAACGTTCAATTCTTTGTTAATGTTAGTGATGTACTATGACTTATATGTACTTGAAAACATTGACGAGTGGTGGCTTTGGAGTGTTTATTCAATTGGCGTTAACGTTATCGATTTACTCATGATTACAGTGCTTTTTATAAATAAAGACTTTTTGGGTTTGATTAAGCTCAAACGCTTTATTTTTAATCGTAATATATTACAGCAGAATCAAAATGACCATTAGTGAAACAATAGGCCAATCAATAGGCGCTTTTATTTTATGGGGCTTTCTAATGGCGTTTTTGTACACGTTAGTATCAAAAATTAATAAAAAAGACAAAGGTACTATCCAGCTCGCTTTTATTATGATGACTTCATATTTTTTAAGTGCATTCCTCGATTATGAAACAGTGACACTTATAGATTGGGCAACATACGATGTGCTGACAATTGGTGTAATTATTGTGTGGGGTGTATTGATTAAAAAGCCTAAACCAATTGCATTTATGTATTTAATCGTAGGACTAAGTATCAATGCTTGTTTGTTTTTTGCTATGTATTACGATATTTATGTTTTAGAACAAACCGAAGTTTGGTGGTTGTGGACTTTGTATGCAATAGGGATAAACGTTGTTGATTTATTGATGGTGCTAGTATTAATTATAAATAAAGATTTTTTAGGCCTAGTATGGGTATGTAACCAAGTTAAAGCGCGCTATATGAATAGAGCTAGCGCACTTAAGTAATTCGCTCGTTAGTTTATTTACTGTAGCTACAGCCTAGCTTTTTATTTAGTGCAGCCATTACAATAGGGTCTACAAATTCGCTTACATCACCATTATGGCGTGCCACTTCTTTTACTAAGGTTGACGAAATAAACGAATTTCGCTCTGACGGGGTTAAAAATACACTTTCTAAATCTGGGTTTAGGCGTCGATTCATATTCGCTAGCTGAAATTCATAATCAAAATCAGAAACCGCTCTTATGCCTCTAATTAATACATTAGCATTGTGATCGCGTGCCAAATCAGCAAGTAAACCTGAAAATCCTATCACTTTTACATTATCTATATGAGTTAAAAGAGTATTAGCTAGAGCTACACGCTCATCAAGGCTAAAGCAAGGCTGTTTACTGGGGTTATGAGCAATAGCAAGGATAACAGTATCAAACATTTTTGAGGCACGTTGAATTAGATCTGTGTGTCCGTTAGTTAGCGGATCAAAAGTACCTGGATAAATTGCAGTGATTTTCATAAAGTATCGCTATGTATTATTTTTAGCATTAGTGTAACAGTGTTTTTTATACAAATCAGCCTAGTAAGTGGCTTTAATTGTCACGACTAAGCTATTACACAGAGTGTTTAATTATGCTGTTTTTGTTTATACTAGACAACTTATTGTACGAATTGTAACTTGTTGAATAAAATAGAGTGTTAGTATATGAATACCAAGGATAAAATAATACACACCAGTATTTCATTGTTTAATGAGCATGGTGAGCGAGCGATATCAACTAATCATATAGCCTCGCATTTAAACATGAGCCCGGGTAATCTTTACTACCATTTTAAAAATAAAGAAGACATTATTCGCCATATTTTTGCGCTGTATAGTGAGCACTTGAGCACTCATTTTAAACCTATAAATAAAAATGATGATGCATTTAGTCAGTTAACGGTATATCTAGATTCGTTATTTGAACTGATGTGGCGCTACCACTTTTTTTACGACAATTTAGGCGATATTTTGGCGCGAGATACGCAGCTTAAGCAGGCTTATATTAATTTTCAACTAGAGCTGTTAGAGCAGGTGCGTAAAATAATACTTGGTTTACGTGATAGTGAAATGATTGCGATTAATGAGCAAGATGCGCTCGAACTTGCACACACGCTTAAATTAACAGTTAGTTTTTGGACCCCTTATATTAAAGCCCGCAGGCTCAGCGGTGCACTTGCCGAGCAAGATATTTATCATGGTATTTTAAAAGTATTAACTTTATTTAGAGCCTATAGTACAGATAAAAGTAGCGATAAAATGAACCAGTTACGCGAAAAATACACGCAACTTGCTCACTCAGCCCCAAGTATTCCCGCTGCTCTTAGTTCCTAGGCGTTAATTTTTTTGCTATAATCGCGCGCCCAATGCCTGGGAGCGCGAATTCCCGCAGTCTAAGAGTGAACTATGCTTAAATTTATCGTCAAACTACATCCTGAAATTGCCATCAAAAGCCGCTCGGTTCGTAAACGCTTTACTAAAGTGTTAGAAAATAACATTAAGATTGTACTGCGCCGTATTGACGAAAAAGTACAAGTTAGAAATAACTGGGACAATATCTCAGTAGTTACCCTACTAGAAGGTGAGCAAACACGTGCCACTTTTATTGACAGCCTAGCGCGAATTCCGGGTATTGTGCAGTTTATTGAAGTAACCGAAACGAGCTTTGAAACGCTTGACGATATTTATAAAAAAACCATTGAATTAGTTGGTCACACCATTGAAGGTAAAACGTTTTGTGTACGCGCCAAACGTATTGGTAAGCATGACTTTACTTCAACGGAGTTAGAGCGTTATGTGGGCGGTGGACTAAATCAGCATGTTGCCGGTGCAAGCGTAAAGCTAAGCCACCCAGAAGTAACGATACGCCTTGAAATAAAAGACGAGAAAGCTTACATAGTATCGCATACACACCTAGGCATGGCAGGCTTCCCGCTGCCAACACAAGAAGATGTATTATCGCTTATGTCTGGCGGTTTTGATTCGGGTGTAGCCAGTTATCAAATGATCCGCAAGGGCGCTCGTACGCACTTTTTGTTTTTCAATTTAGGCGGCGCGGCGCACGAAATTGGTGTTAAACAAGCGAGCTACTACTTGTGGAATAAATACAGTTCAACTCATAAAGTTAAATTTATTACCGTTGATTTTGAACCTGTAGTAGCAGAAATATTAGAGAATATTGAAAACAGCCAAATGGGTGTGGTGCTTAAACGCATGATGATGCGCGCAGGCAGTAAAGTGGCCGAAAAACTAAATATTCAAGCCTTGGTAACCGGTGAAAGTATTGGTCAGGTTTCTAGCCAAACATTAGCAAATTTAAGTGTTATTGACCGCGTAACCGAAACCCTTATTTTGCGCCCGTTAATTCAACACGATAAACAGGAAATTATTAATATTGCACGTCAAATTGGTACGGCCGAAATGGCCGAAACGATGCCAGAATACTGTGGTGTTATTTCTAAAAAGCCAACTGTTAAAGCTAAAATAGAAGTAATAAAAGCAGAAGAAGAGAAGTTCGACTTTGATATTCTTAATACCGTAATAGAAAACGCACGAGTAATGGATGTGCGCGATATTGATGTAGAAGCTAAGCAGGAACTAAAAGAAGCTGAGTCGGTTGCCGATTTACCAGCTGGTGCAGTGGTAATTGATATTCGCTCTCCAGAGGAAGAAGAAGCAGCACCACTGGAAATTGATTCTATAGAAGTGGTGCATTTGCCGTTTTTTCGCTTAGCAACTAAGTTTGGTGATTTACCAAAAGATCAAGACTATTATTTGTATTGCGATAGAGGTGTAATGAGCCAGTTACAAGCGCTTATTTTACACGAACAGGGCTTTACTACGGTAAAAGTATATCGCCCGTAAAAGTTAACGATTTAAAAAAGCGTGGTTTATACCGCGCTTTTTTTTGCTTCAATTTTAGCTAAAAGTTCATCGTTAAAAGGGGTTTTAATATTATGAAGCTTACCTTGCTCGCTAATGTACCCACAAATTGCCATTATTTCGGTTGCTCTATTGTGAGTAACATCTTGTTGCATAGATGAGAAGTTCTCTGCAGTACGTGCCATCACATCATACGCACTGCTAAGTGCATTAATTAACGGTACATCAAGGTTTTTAGCTTTAGCAATATTACATGCTTCGGTTAGCAGGTTAATTATAATTGAGCAATATTGAGACTCACGCAGCTGACCATTTTTAATGTTATGTAGCGCACTTAACGGGTTTATTGCTATGTTAACTAATAACTTATTAAAACGTAGCTGCTCAATATTTTGGGACACCTTTAAAAGGGGGATCGTGGTTAATTTATCCGCCATAACCTTGCTATTTTTAACACCTAAGCGGTTACATCCACCAATTACACTTTGCCCATTACCAGTGTGTTGTACTATGTATTGGTTTGATTTAAACCCAGCCATACTGGTCGTTAAAAAATAGAGCGCTTGGTGTTTATTAAGCTTACACTTTAACTGCTCTACATTACCCATACCGTTATGCGAAAGTATAATAGAGCAATGCTGAGGCAAAAATTGTTTTACTTGTGCAAATGCGTTTTGCACTTGAAAGGCTTTTACTGTAAATAAAAACACATCAAATTTAGGTAAACTATTAAGCTCATTTAATGAAATAAAAGAGGCATTTATTTTTTTTGAAGTACTGTTGTCACTACTGTAAAAACGAGTGTTATTAGTACTTTTGCGGGTTAACACGCTTACACTATGCTGCGCGCTTAAAAAGTGGGCTAATAATAAGCCTATTGCACCGTCGCCAATAATAAGAATTTTAGCCATGAGAGTTCTTTTTACGTGGAGTTAAAATTGCTTTGATTATAAAGTAGCTTGCTGCACCGGCAAAATCTGCAATAAAATCTGCGATTGATGCTTGCCTATATGGAAGTGCGTCTTGCATTATTTCTATTGCAGCACCGTAACCGGCTAATAAAAGTATTTGTGCGTATAAAGGGAGTTTAAACGCTTTATCCATTATTATGGCAAGGATGAAAAATATCCCAAAGTGGGCTACTTTATCAACATGAGGAAACAGGTTGCCAACCCCTTTTATTTCTTTCGCAAATAAAAAGGTAAACACCACAATACTAATTAAAAAAATTGCTTGATAAACACGCCTTGTCACAACAAATCCTAAAATCGCTTAAAAAAGAAACCGTAGTATATCAAACTAATTTAGTATCGCACCTGAACAAGATGCATAAAAGTGTAAAGATTTATAGTTTTAGCGTTATAATCGCTTTAATAAATTAAGTATAAAATTAAGATAAAATAGTTAGGAGAAATCAATGCCTTCATTTGATATTGTATCTGAAGTAGAAATGAACGAAGCTAAAAACGCAGTTGAAAATGCAAACCGTGAACTAGAAACTCGCTTTGACTTTAGAGGAGTTGATGCATCGATTGAGCTAAATGATAAAGTAATTAAGCTTAAAGCCGAAGCTGACTCTCAGGTTATACAATTATTTGATATTTTAGCGAGTAAAATTTCTAAGCGTGGTATGGATGTATCAAGCCTTGAATTGCAAGATATTAGCCGAGCGGGTAAAAATGTTTTACGTAACGTTGGTTTAAAGCAGGGTATCGAAAAGGACATGGCTAAAAAAATAGTTAAAGCCATTAAAGATTCAAAAGTTTCAGTATTATCTACCCAAAAAATGATGTTGACACAATGAGTGAGTGAGTGACTTTCATGAATTTTACTGCCGTTAGCAGCACATCCTACTTTTAATACAATCATGTCTACACTTTTTACTGTAGACAAGCATATCATAAAACTTTATTCATCACATAAATAACAAACAACAAACATCCACATGTTGACGAATCAATAATACTTACAGTCTTTTATAGTGTGATTTGTCTTCCCTATAAATAACATAGAATCTTTTCCTAATTGCGTCTCGAAGAAGACATTAAATACGTTATAATACTTGACCAATGTTGAATTTAAAGGATAAAGATATGCCCTCATTTGATGTAGTTTCAGAAGTTAACTTAGACGAAATGCGTAATGCGACAGAAAACGCTAATAGAGAACTTAGTACACGTTTTGACTTTCGAGGTGTGGATGCAAGTTTTGAGTGGAAATCACCGGCGGTTGCGGTTAAATCAGAGAGTGATTACCAAGTGCAGCAAATGGTTGATATTTTACGTAAACAGTTGGTTAATAGAAAAATTGATCCTCAAGCTATGGAAATATCTTCACCTGAATTTTCGGGTAAAATGTGCTCTCAAAAGGTCACTATTAAAGAGGGGATTGAAAAGGATGTGGCAAAAAAAATTGTTAAGATGGTGAAAGATTCAAAGATAAAAGTTCAAATAGCAATTCAAGGCGAAGAATTAAGAGTGACGGGAAAAAAGCGTGACGACTTGCAGTCAGTGATGCAATTGATTCGTGAGAGTGATCTTGGGCAACCGTTTCAATTCAAAAACTTTAAAGATTAAATTAAAACTATCCTAGATATTTATTAAACTGAATAATACCGTAAGCTGCATAAGTCTTAACTTGAACTGTCAGGTTCAATTAACGGGGCTCAATCAAATCTGACAGTCGCATATGTGCCATAAGCGGACATTGAAGATTTTTGATGTATGAAGTCAAGATTTGACCCCATTCGCTCTTACTGTTTTAAAGTCAAAACGTGTACGACGATAGCGGCGAGTGCGGCGCTTACGCATGCCTAATTGGTAGGCTTTATCGAGACTCGTTATACCAAACGCTCTTACCTTTTCGGGCTTGATACCTAAAGCGCAGAATAATGTACAAAGGATTTTTTCTGACTGCCATGTAATTGGGCTGAAGTGTTCAACTTCGATGAAACACAAATAATAGGCCCATAAAAAACTCGCTAATTAGCGAGTTCATAAAACCTATGAAATACTCATAGTTTTAAGTTACCAATTACAGGTTTCTCTTAATGGTTTGATTGCATTTTTTAAACCTGTGGTATTAAAAATCGCAGTTGCTGGGCTTTCGTTGTATGGTGTAACTTGTGCAACTAATTTATCTGAAGTAAGCATTTCTTTTAAAAAAGAAAGAGGATGTAACTAATTTTGTGTAACTGCCTATCATAATTTACTCTATCAAGAGTTTAAGGATTAGGCGATGAACATG